>JBCEBX010000058.1:0-6203 GCA_039206455.1 Asticcacaulis sp. | reverse complement strand
CCCTGCGGCCGAATTGGTCATGTAATTCGGAGTCGTCGCCAGAATACGATCGCTGTAGTTCACCCCAAAACGCACGGCCTTCAGGTAGCCTGCGTCTTCAAAATGCCGGACCACATCAAACTTGGCGCTCTTGATACTATCTTTTGTGGGCTCACGATAAGAACCCTGAACGCCGAAGAAGTAGTAATGAGAGGGATCATTGGCATCGAACCCGTTATAGAACCCAAAGCTCAGAGGCCCGTCGGGGTCATCGGTCGAATTATAGTAAAGATCCGCGCCCGGCGCACGGGTTGCCCAGGAAATATAGGTCTGGGTCGTATATTCAGTGGCCTTGCCGGAAGATATCTCGGCACTGATGTCCCAGCCCTGCAGGTTCAGCTTACCTGACAAGGCGGTTGAGTTGACCTTCTGATCAAAATGATAGCGGTTGCCCTGCACCCAGGCGAAAACATTGGAACCCGACCAGGTTTCCCACACGCCATCACTGTTGGCCGCGGCTTCATCTGTAGGCGATGGCCCAAGGGCACCGGCCGCTGGATAGAAGTTGTTACCCTGATACATATTGTAGTGCTGCTTCAGATCGGAATGCAGCGAATCCAGACGGATTTCCAAGTTCTCAACCGGACGATACTGAAGCGTAAGTGATCCGCTGCGGCGCTTATTGTCACCAATAATATCATTCTGGTGCACACCAAACACGCGATAGCGCGTCCCCTCACCGGTCCATGTCGAATCCGCCACTACACCATCTGTACTGACATTCTGGCTGTTGAAGGCGCGGTCGTTGGAATCCAACGCAATACTTACACCCAGCTTCCCATCAAGGAAGACGTCGCTGTAAAGTGCTGAAATATGCGGATTGGCACGGCCCGGACGCTGCTCTTCATAGCCCGCCTCAGCGGCGATAGCGAGACGACGCTTACCAATGCTCAGCGGATCGATGGTCTGGACATTTACGGTTGCCGCCAGACCACTTTCGACCATGTCAGCAGACGGAGACTTATAGATATCAACCCGACTGGCGAAATTCGCTGACAACACCTGAAAATCAAAGGCGCGCGTGCCCGAAGCACTCGGCAACTGGCGGCCATTATACATAATGTTGGTAAATTTCGGGTCCAGACCACGAACGCTCAGGAACTGCCCCTCACCCAGCGTACGCGTAATCTGCACACCCGTTACACGCTGTAGCGACTCGGCCAAATTCTGTTCAGGATACTTACCAATATCCTCAGCGGCGATACCGTCACTGATTACATCTGCGGCCCTCTTGTTTCTCTGCGCTTTCTGGACGCTGGCGGCATAGCCGGTGACAACCACCGTTGTCACATCGTCTTCTTCGGCGCTTGCGGACTGCGCCATTACCGGTGCTGCAAAAAAGGCACCTGCGACCAATGCGGACAAAGCTGCCGAATTAATCAGTGCAGCGCGCACACTGCACCCCTTCTTATTCCTGGACATTTTTAACTCCCGTGGGTTCTTCATCGACCCTGACAAAAGGCGTATTACTTATGATATAGCGTGTCAATCATAAAACGAGCAAAATTGCACCAATCAGACCTCAAATCATGGTGATCAAATCGCTGCCGCCCAGGAAAAACCTACGATTGCAAATGTCGCCGCACACAGTTAATCCATGCAATATTGTTTATTTTCAATAGATTACATTTCATCCAAACCTTAACCCGCCATAGGCCCTATCAAATTTGACACCACACCTATTGGTTTTATAAATAATATGCTGTATTATATTTGACACAACGGGCGAGGCTACATGCGAAAAATAATCACACGCAATCACTCACAACCCTTTCAAAGCGGTGGGCTCAAAAACTGGCAGGCATATCTCATTCTGGGTGTTACCCTTGTGCTGGGCGCGACTCAGGCAGGAGCCGAAAGCAGCCCCCCCCTACCTGAAGGGGCAGTCAGCACACCCGCTATGGTTTTTCCGGAATCGGACCTGCTCAGCCCCGAGACCCGAGCTCATCTCAAGGCCGCCAGAAATCCACAACCTGACCCCAACGCAACAGGCCGCACGTGCCCTTCCATGGCGGGCGCTGATCACGAAGATATTCCGGCCATACGCAAATGCGAGGCCGAGGCCTTTTATGAAAGCCGCACATACAAGCATCTTCTGACGCTGTTCCCGGTTCGCATAAGCACCCAAACCATTGGCAAAGTGCCGGTCGAAATCTACACGCCACCCGCCAGCATCGGCGAAACCCATCCGCAGCGTGTTCTGATCAATGTGCACGGCGGTGCCTTCTTTGGCGGCGCACGCACCTTAAGCCGTATCGAATCAGCCCCCATAGCCTATCTGGGGCGCATCAAGGTCATTAGCGTGGATTACCGGCTTGGCCCTGATCACGTGTTCCCCGCTGCCAGCGAGGACGTGGCCACAGTCTATCGACACCTGCTCAAAGACTATCGGCCTGAAGACATAGGCATCTACGGATGTTCGGCAGGCGGACTTTTGACGGCCCAGAGCATTGCCTGGTTCATAAAAGAAAAACTGCCGCTTCCCGGAGCCATCGGCATGTTATGCGAGGGTGGCGTTTACTGGACAGAGGGCGATTCTTCGCGCTTTGTATACGACACATCCCAGCACACCAAGGACGTCAATCCCTATTTCAATGGTGTTGTTGCCAATAACAGTCTTGCGTTCCCAGCCCGTTCACGCGACGTGCTACGACAGTTTCCCCCGACATTGCTGGTTTCCAGCACCCGCGACTTTGCCCTCAGCTCAACCGTCTATACCCATTCCCGGCTTGTAGCTGAAGGTGTCGATGCCAGATTGCATGTCTGGGAGGGGCTGCCCCACGCCTTCCATATGGATCCTGATCTGCCAGAATCTCGTGAAGTGTTCGATGTGGTTATCCGCTTCTTTAACGCACAACTCGGAAAACCGTGAGGCCACCCATTCCGTCAACTCCTAAGGAGCCGGGCCTTAACCCCGAAACCTGTCCGGCTCCTCTTTTTTTCAAATGTACTATTTTTAACATCAGTTCTTGCGCGCAAAAAAACGGATGCGCTCCCAGATTAATAGGCTCAGGATCCATTGATTTTGCAGATGCAATCTGATTTTCATGCTCATGAGAAATATGGATTATGAGTGACCTTATATTGGCTGACGGACGAACAGATGGTTCGGTGTTGATTTCCACCGAGAAGTGACCCGGCGTTTTCACTGAGAACTGACCCGCCTAAAAGGTATAATCCTATGGGTCAGTGTCTGGTCAAGTCACAGTTTTCTCCGTTCTCGATTTTGCTTTCGCAGTGCTGGCCTTAAAACGGAAGCTGTCATTGCCGGTCTCCAGGATGTGGCAGTGGTGTGTGAGCCGATCGAGCAGCGCCGTCGTCATCTTGGCATCGCCGAAGACCCCGGCCCATTCGCTGAAGCTGAGATTGGTCGTGATGACGACGCTGGTCTGCTCGTAGAGCCGGCTGAGCATATGGAACAACAAGGCGCCACCGGAGGCGCTGAACGGCAGGTAACCGAGCTCATCAAGGATCACCATATCGAGTTTCAGGAGCCGATCCGCCATGTGCCCGACCTTGCCCTGAGCCTTCTCCTGTTCGAGCAGATTGACCAGTTCGATGGTTGAGAAGAAGCGAACCTTCTTTCGATGATGCTCAATGGCCTGTACACCCAGTGCGGTCGCGATATGCGTCTTGCCGGTGCCTGGCCCGCCGATCAGGACGACGTTGTGGGCGCTGTCTATAAACTCACAGCGATGAAGCTGACGGACCAGGGCTTCGTTGACCTCGCTGGAGGCGAAGTCATAGGCGGACAGGTCTTTGTAAGCCGGCAAGCGCGCCGACTTGATCTGGTAAGCAATGGACCTGACCTCACGCTCGGCTGTCTCCGCCTTCAGCAACTGAGATATGATAGGCACTGCAGCTTCGAACGCCGGCGCTCCCTGTTCTGTTAGCTCACCAACGGCCTGGGCCATGCCATACATCTTGAGGGACCGCAGCATAATTACGATAGCGGCGCTGGCGGGATCATGACGCATGACGGGCCTCCTCGCGCAAGGCGTCATACCGTTCGACGTTAGCCAATGGCTCCTGCGTTAATCGCAAGGCCTGTGGCGCATCGATTGTATCCGATGGCGTTGTTCCATCGATCAGGCGATGCAGCAGGTTCAGGATGTGCGTCTTGGTCGGCACGCCGCCTGCCAGCGCCAGCTCGACGGCCTGTAATACAACGTCTTCGTCATGCTGCAGAACCATGGCGAGGATTTCGACCATTTCCCGATCACCGCCGGGTCGTTTCAGCAGGTGACTTTGCAGGCGACGGAACGCTTCCGGCAGTTCCGTGAAGGGCGCACCATTACGCAGAGCGCCGGGCTTGCGCTGGATCACGGCCAGATAATGACGCCAGTCATAGATCGTGCGACCGGGCGTGCTGTGTGAGCGATCAATAATCCGATCGTGTTCGCATAGGATCTGGCCTTCCGCCGCCACGACAATGCGTTCTGGATAGACGCGTACGCTGACCGGGCGATTGGCAAACGACGCCGGCACACTGTAGCGATTGCGCTCCATGTGGATCAGGCATGTGGGTGTCACCCGCTTGGTATGCTCGACGAAGCCATCGAACGGCCTGGTGGGGGCCATAAGGTGGGTCTGCTCCTCCGCCCAGACGTCAGCAATCGTTCCCGGCAGGATGCCGTGAGGGATTTCTCGCCAGCAGGCAATGCAGCGTTCTTCCAGCCAGTTGTTCAGAGCTGCCAGATTCGGGAAGGTGGGTATGGGTATCCACAGCCGGTGACGGGTATCCTGCACGTTCTTTTCGACCTGTCCCTTCTCCCAGCCAGAGGCCGGGTTGCAGAACTCGGCGTCGAACAGGTAATGACTAGCCATAGCCTGGAAGCGCATATTGACCTGACGCGCCTTGCCCATTCCGATCTTATCGACGGCCGTCTTCATGTTGTCGTAGATGCCCCGCCGCGGCACACCACCCAGTACGTGGAAGGCCTCGACATGGGCGTCGAAGAGCATTTCATGCGTCTGGAGCAGATAGGCCTTAACGATAAAGGCCCGGCTGTGCGACAGCTTGAAGTGCGCCACCTGAAGCTTGGTGCGTACACCGTCGAGGATGGCCCAGTCTTCACTCCAGTCGAACTGGAAGGCTTCACCGGCTTCGAAGGCCAGCGGCACAAATGTACCACGACCGCTCATCTGCTGTTCTCGCAGACGATTGACCTTCCAGTTACGCGCAAACGCCGCCACTCGGCCATAAGAGCCTTCATAACCGAGGGCTGCCAGATCACCATATATTTGCTTGACTGTGCGCTTCTGCTTACGCGACCTGCCGGCTTCGATCTTCAACCAGTACGCCAGCTTCTCGGCAAACGGGTCGAGATTGCTGGAGCGATCGGGAACCTTGAACCTGGGTTCGACTTCGTCTGAACGAAGGTATCTGCGGATGGTGTTTCTCGACAGACCGGTCCGTCGAGATATTTCCCGGATCGATATCCGATCGCGGAAAGCCCAGCGCCGAATGACGCTCAATAATGCCATGTCTATCACTCCGAGGGCCCTCGCTGTCTGACAACAAGGGGAGTTCAACATGGGTCAATTCTCAGTGGAAATTATGCCTCCAACTGGGTCACTTCTCGGTGGAAATCAACAACCTCACGCCTTCCGTCACATTGCGGCCACCTCCATTGCTACCTATGCGCCCGAGCATGTCGGTATCATTCGCGATATTCTGGGGCATACAACGCTGCAAATGGCGGAAAGACATTACAATAGGGCCAGCGCAGTCGACGTTAGTATCAAACTACAGCGCGTGTTACGCGAACTCAGACAAGAAGATGCAGGCGGCGGCCGCAACAAACGGCGCCTGAAACGCCCGCATCGTCACAAGGGCTAAAAAAGGAACCATCATGCGTGCCGCAATCTACGCCCGTTACTCTTCTGACCTGCAACGTGAAGCTTCTATTGAGGATCAGAAGCGCATCTGTCGCCGTCTCATTGATGGGCATAGCTGGACAGCTACCCAATTCTATACCGATCAGGGGCTAAGCGGCAGTACACACCTGCGCCCCGGATACCAGTCTATGATGATCGATGCGCGTCAGGGCCTTTTTGACGTGCTTGTCGCGGAGGGACTTGACCGCCTGTCGCGTGATCAGGAGCATATTGCCGCCCTGCACAAGCAATTGCGCTACCTTGGCATTCCCATCATCACCGTA
>JBCEBX010000057.1:0-6231 GCA_039206455.1 Asticcacaulis sp. | reverse complement strand
CACAGTGATCAGAGCCTTTAATATGCGCAATGATTTGCTACCGCAGCAGGATGCGCGGGAGATTTCGCTGCATTATGTGATTGCGGTATTGTGTTTTCTGGCCTCTCTGGCAGCGCTTGTGGCCGTGGCCTCAGACCGTGCCGCCAGTGGCTGGGCGCGGGAAATTCGCGCCGAGGTAACCGTGCAGGTGCGTCCGACCGGTCTTGAGACCGGCTCGATGGCGGCGGCACGGGCGGCGGAAATTCTGGCGGGGGTTAAGGGGGTTGAAGAAGTGGCCGCCGTTGAACCGGAAAAAGCCAAGGAGCTGATCCGGCCCTGGTTAGGGGATGCCATACTGACCGACCTGCCGATACCCAATCTGGTGACGGTCCGGCTTGATCCTGACAAACCGGCCAAACCGGCGGCGCTGATGGCGGCCTTAAGTGCACGGGATATGGATGCCTCGATTGATGATCACAGCATCTGGCTTAAGGATATCGAACAGGCAGCCTTGATCATCAGGTTGATTTCCATAAGTATTTTCCTTCTGATTGCCACGGCGGCAGCGGCGATCGTTGGTTTTGCGACGCGGGCGGGTCTGACGTCTCGCGCCAATATCATTGAGGTCTTAAGCCTGTGTGGGGCGTCCGATTGGTTCATCGCCCGCCGCTTTCAGTTTCGCTTCGCCCAGATGGCCGGTGTGGCGGGCCTGATTGGCTCAGCGGCGGCAGCGGTCATCATGATCATCCTGAAAACCACGGCCTTGTCACAAAGCTTTTTGCTGGCCCTTCCCTTTTCATGGTACGACCTGCTAATATTGATACCATGTCCGGTGCTGGCGGTGGTGATTGCCGCCTTCACGGCACGGACGGTGACGCTCAAAATCTTGGGGGCGGGTTTGTTGGGAGAAGGCGTCTGACATGCGTGTTGTGATCGCTTTGCTGCTGGTTGTCCTGTTGTGGGCGGCGGGGCTGCTGGCCTTTGCCGAGCGGGTCATAGACTCGACACCGGCCACAGAGCCTGCTGAGGCGGCGCAGGCGATAGTCGTCCTGACCGGTGCGTCGGACATGCGCATCAAGGAAGGCATGCGGCTTCTGGAACGGCGCAAGGGGACACGGCTTCTTATTTCGGGGGTCAATCGCGAAGTGCGGCGGCCTGAGCTTTTGCCGGTAACCGAAGGCTCACGGCAGCTTTATGAGTGCTGTGTTGATCTCGGGTTTGAGGCGGAAAACACCATTGGCAATGCGCAGGAAATTGCTGCCTGGGCGCGGGCTAAAGGGTTTGAGGAGCTGATCGTCGTCACTTCGGATTATCACATGCCGCGCAGTCTGCTGGAGATCAAGGCCGCGCTCCCTGAGGGGCGGTTCCATGCCTATCCGGTCGCCAGCCCCAGTCTGGATGCGCGGGCCTGGTGGAAATCGACGACCGCCTCACGCACACTGATTATCGAATATTCAAAATATCTGGCGATCCTCGGACGGGACATGCTGAACGGGATTACCCGTCATTTCAGCAAGGATGAGTCACAGGCCGGTGCAGAGCCACAAACGGATGCTGAGGCAGATCAGCCAGAGTCAGGTCAGGCCGCATCCGGTCGAGTAAAGGGCGTATTGTGATCCGTTTCAGATCTGTGGTTTTTGTCATCTGGCTCTATGGTCTGGTGGCGGTGGTTGGCCTGTTGGGCACGCCGTTCATGCTGGTGTCGCGTCGGGCAGGCATGACGGTCATCCGTATCTGGGCAAACCTTGTGCTGTGGGGGGCTAAGGTCATTTGCGGCCTCAAGGTCGAGTTTAGGGGCCTTGAGCACATGCCGAAAGGCGGGGCGCTGATTGCCGGTAAACATCTGAGCATGCTGGACACGATCGCGCCCTTCACGGTGCTCGATCACACCTGCTATGTGCTGAAAAAAGAGCTGACCTACCTGCCGTTTTTCGGCTGGTACATCTGGCGCACGCGCATGATCCCTGTTCAGCGCAAGGATGCCGCCAAGGCGTTGAAGGCCATGGTGAGCGATGCGCGCGACCGTCTCAGTGATGGGCGTCAGATACTGATTTTCCCTGAAGGCACGCGTTCTGAGGTCGGTGAAGACGCGACCTATAAGCCGGGCGTCGCGGCGCTTTATCGGGATCTCGACGTGCCGTGCCACCTGCTGGCGACCAATTCCGGTCAGTTCTGGCCGGCGCACGGCATAGACCGTAAACCCGGCACGGTGGTGTTCGAGTTTTTACCGCCGCTGCCTGCCGGACTTAAGCGTGGTGAGTTCATGACGCAGATGAAAACGCGTCTTGAGACGGCATCCAATGCGCTGATTGAAGAAAACCGTCACTAATTCAGGCGTTTGTTGGCTTTCGTGGCAGGTGATGGGGCCGGTTGCGGGGCCACCGGCAGGGGGGCGACGGGGATGCCATCATCGACCAGCGCCTTGATTTCCTTGCCGCTGGCTTCGCCATAGATGGGGCGTTCCGGGGCGGTGCCTTCGTGCATGTCACGCGCTTCCTGAGCGAAACTGTCCCCGACATAGTCGAAATTGGTTTCGACGTGTTTGCGGATCTTGTGCGCGGCCTCCATCAGGGCCTTCTGGGCGCTCATCTGGCGGTTTTCAACGGTTTCAGAGGTGCGCACCATCGGGGCCATGATCGCTTTACCCACATTGACGGTGCCGCAATGCGGGCATTCGATCAGGTGCCTTGTCCTCTGGTCGTCATAGGCATCCGAATTCGAAAACCACGCTTCGAAATCATGATCAAACTCACATTTTAACGCATACCGGATCATGCAGAGGTAAAGGTCCTGTCGTGTTTAAGCTGGGCAATGGCGGCCCGTGCGCGGCTGACTTCGGTCAGGTCGATTTCGGCCATCAGCACCGCCGGATGGTCGTGGTCAAGTCTGGCAATGACTTCGCCCCACGGATTAATGACCATTGACCGGCCCCAGGTGCGGCGGCCATCTTCGTGCTGACCGCCTTGCGCCGGAGCGAGGATAAAGGCACCGGTTTCAATGGCACGTGCCCGGAGCAGCACTTCCCAGTGCGCCTGACCGGTTGGCACGGTAAAGGCGGCAGGGACGGCAATCATTGACGCGCCCATTTGCGCCAGTGCGCGATAAAGATAGGCAAAACGCACGTCATAACAAATGCTTAGACCAAGAGCACCGAAAGGAGTTGAGGCGGTGACGGCGCGTTCTCCGCCACGGATGCCGCTGCTTTCGCGGTAAACATCGCCGTTTGGGGTGGTGGCGTCGAACAGGTGAATCTTGTCATAAAAAGCCGAAATATCACCTTTTTCGTCAAAATAAAGCGCACGGTTTACCGCCCGTTCTTCGCCCTCAAGGTCGCTTTTGACAATGGCCGAACCGAGCAGGGTGGGCACGACATAGCGTTTGGCCAGCGCCCTTATCCCCTGTACGCAGACATCATCTTCGATGGTGGTGACGGAGGCAGCTTTTTGCACCGGTCGCTGTTCCATGAGGTTGGAACATTCCGGCGTCAGAATGAGCTGCGCACCCTGAGCCACGGCGGTTTCATAAAGCGGCGTCAGTTGGGCCAGTGCCGCTGCAGCGGTCGCCGGTGAGGTGGCCTGAAGGAGGGCAACCTTAAAGGTCATTTGGCGCCTTCCAGAAGCGGATCGAGACCGCCACGCGCCTCAAGGGCCAGCAGATCATCACAACCGCCGACATGCAGGCCGTCGATGAAGATTTGCGGGAAGGTGTTACGACCATTGGCGCGTTCGTTCATCTCACGGCGCAGGTCAGGGTCGCTGGAGGCTACGATTTCCTTAAAGGCAGCGTTTTTCTTTTCAAACAAATCCTTTGCGCGCTCACAATAGGGGCACCAGGGTTTGGTATAGATTTCGATGACGGCCATGTTACTCACTGAGTTAAAAACACTATTGTGTCATATAACCCTATATAGGCAAGGCAGACGACATTTTAAAGCCGGTGTTTATAAAGGTGCGGTCTGCGTGGCGGCGCGGGCAAGCACCAGACAGTCTACCCGCCGCACACCGCCCTTGAGTAAGGCCTCGGTACAGGCGGACAGGGTCGCGCCGGAGGTAAAGACATCATCGATCAGCAGCACATGCCGGCCTTTGAGGCGTCGCTGACCAGCCTCAGACAGGGCAAAGGCGTCTTTGACATTGGCCATGCGGTCGGCCATGCGGCCTTTAGCGGTGCGGGCCTGACTGGTTTGCTTGTGGGTTGGACGAACGCGTTGCAGGGCGCAGGCCATATAGTCGCGTTTGTGCTGGCGGGCCAGAGGACGCGCCAGTTCGGCGGCCTGATTAAAGCGCCGCTCGAACAGGCGGGACGGATGCAGGGGGACGGGCACGACGACATCGGCCTGAGACAATAACTCATTTCCGGCCCGCGACAGCCAGCCGAGCAGAACCGGCCTGAGGTCAAGGCGGTCGGCATGTTTAAAGGCCAGTATCAGGCCGCGTGACGCCTCATCATAGAGGCAGGCGGCGCGGGTGTGCCGGAACGGGAAGGGCGTCTGGCTGCAAAAGGTGCACAGGGCGTCCGGCCCCATATAGAGGCCACCTTCGAAGGGCCGGGCGCACATGGCACAGCCTTCATCGCTAAGGAAGCGGATGGATGACCATGCCCCGGCGCTTAAGCCCGTGGCCTGAACGTTTTGGGCCGGTGCGGCGAAATTAATGATGTCGGGGTCATGATCGAGGGTCTGACGCGGATAGAGGATTTCGATTGCCTGATCGCAGGCGGAGCGCAGGCGCGACCCATAGGCCTGCTGGCTGATAAAGGTCTTAACCTTTTCCGGCAAATGCCCTAAATACTGGCGCAAACCCTGATCCCCCGAAAAGATACCTTATGACAACACCACGCCTGTTCGATCGTCAACTGCTCAGAGGCCGCCTGAAGCGCACTGAGGCGAATTTTGGCGCGGCCAGTTTCCTGAAAGTGCGGGCCATTGAAGACTGTCTGGATACGCTGTCGGCGATTAACCGCCTGTTTCCGGTGGCGCTGGATATCGGCAGCCGTGACGGTAGTTTCCGGCGTGAACTGGCTCAGTCGCCGGTGGCCCCCAAGATTGGCTATCTGATTGAGGCGGATCTGGTGGCCGGATCGGCGCAGGTGGTGATGGATGAAGAGGCCCTGCCGTTTGCCGATAACGCTCTTGATCTGGTGGTGTCGTCACTGGCGCTGCATACGGTCAATGACCTGCCCGGCGCGCTGGTGCAGATCGGGCGCGCCTTGAAGCCGGACGGTTTATTCATAGCGTCTATTTTCGGCGGCGAGACGCTGAGGGAGTTGCGCGGCGTGCTGATGGAGGCCGAGCTTGAGGTGCGCGGGGGCGCAGGGGCACGGATTGCCCCCTTTGCCGAAAGCTATGACTGTGTCGATTTGCTGAGGCGGGCCGGTTTCAATATGCCGGTGGTCGATAGCGATAAGGTTACGGTCAGCTATGCCCATCCGCTAAAATTGTTGCAGGATTTGCGGGCCATGGGGGAGACCAATATCCTATATGACCGGCCACGCAAGGGGTTGAACCGCGCCATTCTGGAGCGGGCCTTTGCCTTATATGCCGAGCGGTTTCCGGCTGAGGGCGGCGGGATTGTGGCGACCTTTGAAATCATTACCCTGTCGGGCTGGAAACCCCATGAGAGCCAGCAAAAGCCGCTAAGGCCCGGATCGGCCAAGGTGCGGCTGGCGGATGCTTTAGGGGTTAAGGAAGGTAAGATTTAGCGACCACGATAGGGTTCGCAGGCGATGCCATCACCATCGCCATCCATATGTGCGCCATATTCCGGTTCATGGCTGTAGATCGGGGCAATGCCGCGGGCGCGGGCTTCGTCACAGTTGCGGGGCACGCCGCCCGAATGATGTCGGGTTACGACGGGTGCGGGTTCTTCGTAAACGCTGTCGGCGGGTGGGGGTGCTTCCGGAGTGCGTGCCGGTGCATCCTGATAAAAGGTTACGGGTGTTAGATTTTGCGTTTGGGCAGCGGTAATTTGAGGCAACAACAGATTCTGTAAGGGGAATTTGCCGGTTACCGCATAGAGGAATATGAAGGCAAAAATCACTGACGCCAGTATGTAGTCAATAGCCCTGGCGTGACGTTTTTTGCTGTTCTGTAACTCTGGCTGGCTCACGGTTTTCCCCCTTAGGCTGTGCCTATATTAGGGCGGGCGCGCTTAATCTATGGTTGCATTTTATGGTTAGCGGGCATCAAATTTTCAATGCCTGCTCCAGTATATCCAGACCTTCGGTAAGGATGGCGTCAGAGGCGGTTAAGGG
>JBCEBX010000056.1:5748-6234 GCA_039206455.1 Asticcacaulis sp. | reverse complement strand
GGCTGGCATAGCCCTGTGCTTTCAGCTTTTCAGCCGTGGTCTCAGCCGCGGGAAGGGTGCGACTGATCCAGTAAAGCGTCATGCCACAATAAGCCGGTCACCGGCTTCTTCACGGATGGAATGGCCGAGCCTGAGCCCCAGGGCGTGCGCGGTTTCCGGTGTCGGGTTTGCAAGCGTTTCACGGCGTTGCCAGCGCGTCTGACCATCAGCGGTCAGGGCTTCGACAAATAATGACAAGGTATCGCCGTCGATTTTGGCATAGGCCCCGACCGCCGTGCGGCACGACGCCTCAAGCGCTTCTAAAGCGCCACGTTCGGCCAGAATGCGCAGATGGGTTTCGGGGTGGTGCAGTTTGCTGATCCAGTCCTGATTAAGGTCTGCGGTACGGCATTGTACAGCCAGAGCGCCCTGACCCGGCGCATTGGGGAACAGGTCGGGATCGATATAGGAACGGATACGGTCTTCGAGGCCGAGGCGTTTCAGGCC
>JBCEBX010000056.1:0-5738 GCA_039206455.1 Asticcacaulis sp. | reverse complement strand
CAAAAGGGCGTCGCAGTCACCGGCCTCAAGTTTTTTCAGGCGCGTATCGACATTGCCCCGGATCATGACGACCTCAAGATCGGGACGCGCCGCCAGCGCCTGTGCCTGACGGCGCATGCTGGCGGTGCCGAGCTTCGCACCCTTCGGCAGGTCCGCAAGGGTCTCATATTTCACGCTGACAAAGGCGTCACGCGGGTCTTCGCGGACGGGAATGGCGCACAGACTCAGGCCCGGTACGTCTTCGGCAGGCATGTCCTTAAGTGAATGGACAGCAACATCGACATCGCCGTTCAGCAGGGCTTCTTCGATTTCTTTGGTGAACAACTGCTTGCCACCGGCCTCGATCAGGCGGCGATCCTGAATGCGGTCGCCCTGTGTGACGATAATTTTCAGAGGCGCGATCTCATCAGCACGGGCGGGATCATAGCCTAAGGCTGCCGTAATACGCCTCTGGACCCAGCCGCATTGGGTGGTTGCCAGTTTTGAACCGCGGGTTCCAATTTTAAGCACGTGTGTCATGAGACTGCTTGTAGTTTTTCGTCAAAAGCCTTGCAAGCCTCTTGACGTGTGACCATTTGACCGTTTGTGTCGCGGCAGTTTTTACGGAGTGTCCCCCGCACATGACCCTATGCGTACTCGGAGTCGAATCAAGCTGTGATGAAACCGCCGTGTCGGTGGTGCGCCGCGACGATGACGGACGTGTGGAGGTGGTGGCGTCGGTCATTCATTCTCAGGTCGTCAAACATGCGGTCTATGGCGGTGTGGTGCCGGAAATCGCCGCGCGCAGCCATGTGGAGACCATCGATGATCTGGCGCGGCTGGCGCTTGAGCAGGCGGCGAATAAGGGCGTAACCGCAGACGATCTCGATGCCGTGGCGGCGACCTCGGGGCCGGGTCTGATTGGCGGAGTTATGGTGGGGTTGTCATTCGCCAAGGGCTTTGCCTTTGCCCGTAATCTGCCGCTGATCGGGGTTAATCACCTTGAGGGTCATGCGCTTTCCGTGCGGCTGACCGAAGATGTCGCCTTTCCGTTTTTGCTGCTGCTGGTATCGGGTGGTCATTGTCAGTTGCTGGCCGTGCGCGGTGTCGGGGATTACCAACG
The DNA here is from genome assembly GCA_039206455.1 of Asticcacaulis sp. GTDB lineage: Bacteria > Pseudomonadota > Alphaproteobacteria > Caulobacterales > Caulobacteraceae > Asticcacaulis. The sequence continues at coordinate 4,636 of JBCEBX010000056.1, read as the reverse complement.
CCTCGGGACAACCATAGATGATGCAGCCGGTGAAGCCTTCGATAAGATCGCCAAGACGCTGGGGCTGGGCTATCCGGGCGGGCCAGCCCTTGAGCGTGAGGCCCTGACCGGCGATGCGACGCGCTTTACTCTGCCGCGCGCGCTTCTGGGGCGCAAGGATTGTGATTTCTCGTTTTCGGGCCTGAAAACCGCTGCGGCCAAGGTGGCGATGGAGCAGGTGAAAACGCCTCAGGATCGCGCGGACCTGTGTGCCTCGGTACAGGCGGCGATTACGCGCCAGTTGTCCGAACGCTCCGAGCGGGCGATGAAGCTGTTCAAGGACATGACCGGTGCGGAAAGGCCCGCCTTTGTCGTGGCCGGTGGTGTGGCGGCCAACAAAACCGTTCGGGCGCGGTTAACGGAACTGGCTGAGGCTAATGGCTTTCGCTTTGTCGCGCCGCCGCTTGAATGGTGCACGGACAATGCGGCGATGATTGCCCTTGCGGGGCTTGAGCGCTTTGCGTTGTTGCGGGAGGAGACGGGTTTTCATGCGGCTGATTTTCACAAGGAGTCGTTGAAAACCGTGGCCCGTCCGCGTTGGCCCCTTGACGAGGACAGGGCGATCAGCGCACCCATACATAAAAAGTCAGGACGTAAGGGGGCTAAGGCGTGAGCCGGTTCAAATCTGCCATACCATTTTCATCGGTCGGGGTTATTGGTGCAGGCGCGTGGGGCACGGCTCTGGCGCAGGTGGCGGCTCGCGCCGGTCGTGAGGTATTGCTTCAGGCACGTGAGCCTGAAGTGGTCGAAAGCATCAACCGCGATCACCTGAACAGCCTTTATTTACCCGATGTGCCGCTTGAACCTGCCGTGAAGGCGACCGCAAATGTCGCTGACCTAAGCCACTGCGATCTGATCCTTGCGGTGCCTCCGGCGCAGCATATGCGCGCCACGCTTACGGCCTTTAAGCCTTATCTGCGCGAAGGCGTGCCGGTGGTGCTCTGTGCCAAGGGCATTGAACGCGGCACGGACGACCTGATGAACGAGGTCATGGCCGAAATCCTGCCGGGCGTGCCGTCTGCGGTGCTGTCGGGGCCAAGCTTTGCCGCCGAAGTGGCGCGGAACCTGCCGACGGCGGTGACGCTGGCCTGTCATGAGCCTGACCTTGGGGCGCGGATTTCGACCACATTGGCCACGGCGACCTTCCGGCCCTATCTGATTGATGACATGACCGGTGCCGAGGCCGGTGGCGCGCTGAAAAACGTGTTGGCCATTGCCTGCGGCATCAGTGAAGGCAAGGGACTGGGGCGCAGCGCCCATGCGGCGTTGATTACGCGCGGTTTTGCCGAGATGGTGCGTTTTGCCGAGGCCTTAGGCGCAAAGTCCGAAACCTTGTCGGGGCTATGCGGGCTTGGGGATCTGGTGCTGACCTGTTCATCGCCACAGTCGCGAAACATGTCGGTCGGTCTGGCGCTCGGGCGCGGTCTGACGCTGGCTCAGGCGCTTGAAGGCAAGATTTCGGTGGCTGAAGGGGTCGAATCGGCACCGGCGGTGCGCCACTTAGGGGAGCGCTTAGGGGTTGACCTGCCGATCTGTAATGCCGTGGCCGCCATTCTGGCCGGTGAGGTCAGTGTCGATAAGGCGATCGGTGAACTGATGACGCGTCCGCTCAAGACCGAGCGCTAGTTTACCCACTGTGATCACATTTTGCTGAACGGTGAGTTTTAAATATAATATTTGCAATTGGTCCTATCGACTTTGGTTGCGTCAGGGGCGTATGCTGGACTCAAATTTTTAATAATAAAAACTTTGAGGACGCCCGCTACTATGACTGATGCCACGCTTTATCCCGTGCCAGCACAATATCCCCGTGCAAACAGCCTGACAAAATCGGGGTTACAGGCCCAGCGTGATCTGGTGAAAACAGACCCTGACGCCCATTGGCGAAATGTCGGGAATTTGCTCGATTGGACATTACCATTTACGCAAACCAAGGATGTCTCGTTTAACCGCGACGATTTCCGCATCCGCTGGTTTGCCGACGGGCAACTGAATGTCACGGTTAACTGCATTGACCGCCATTTGCCGCAACGGGCTGATCAGGTTGCCTTTATCTTTGAGGGCGATGATCCGTCGGTATCCTATAATGTCACCTATGCCCAGTTATCGCGTGAGGTAAACCGCCGCGCCAATCTGTTGAAAAAATACGGTGTCAAAAAAGGCGATCGTGTCACCATTTATCTGCCGATGGTGCCGGAAGCGGCCTATTTCATGCTGGCCTGCGCGCGTATCGGCGCGGTGCATTCGGTGGTCTTCGGCGGCTTCTCGCCCGACAGTCTGGCGGGCCGGATTCTGGACTGTAAGTCGGAATATCTGATTACCACCTGCGAGGGCGTGCGCGGCGGCAAGAAGATCCCGCTGAAAATGAATGCCGATCTGGCGCTGTTGCAGTGCCCTGATGTCAAGACGGTGTTTGTTACCTCTAAGGATCGCAAGTTCCTGACGCATGGCGGACGCGACATTTCGATCTATGACGAGGTCGAGGCCATGAGCGACGTGTGCGAACCGGAGGTGATGAACGCCGAAGATCCGCTGTTCATTCTCTATACCTCTGGCTCGACGGGTAAGCCCAAGGGCGTGTTGCACACGACCGGTGGCTATCTGGCGTGGGCGACCTATACGTTCAAAACCGTATTCGATTATCACGAGGGCGATATTTACTGGTGCACGGCCGATGTCGGCTGGGTCACGGGGCATTCCTATGTGGTGTACGGGCCTCTGGCGGCCGGCGCGACCTCGCTGATCTTTGAGGGCGTTCCGAACTATCCCACGGTCAGCCGTTTCTGGGAGGTGATCGACAAGCATCAGGTCACGACCTTCTATACGGCCCCAACCGCTATCCGTGCCCTGATGCGCGAAGGCGAAGAACCGGTCAGCAAAACCTCACGGGCCTCCCTGCGTTTGCTGGGCAGCGTGGGGGAGCCGATCAACCCCGAGGCCTGGAGCTGGTATCACCGCGTGGTCGGTAACGGCAATTGCCCGATTGTCGATACCTGGTGGCAGACGGAAACCGGCGGGCATCTGATTACGCCTGTACCGGCCGCCGTTGATCTTAAGCCCGGTTCGGCCAGCCTGCCCTTACCGGGGGTTGTGGCCGTTCTGGTTGATGCTGAGGGCAAGGAGCTTGAGGGGGCCGTTGAGGGCAATCTGTGTATAGCCGATTCATGGCCCGGTCAGATGCGCTCGATCTATGGCGACCATCCGCGCTTCATTGAGACCTATTTCTCGACCTACCCGGGGAAATATTTCACCGGTGACGGGGCGCGGCGTGATGAAGACGGCTATTTCTGGATTACAGGCCGCGTCGATGACGTGCTGAATGTCTCTGGTCACAGACTGGGGACGGCAGAGGTCGAAAGTTCTCTAGTGGCCCATCCGGACGTCGCCGAAGCCGCCGTGGTCGGCTATCCGCACGACATCAAGGGGCAGGGTATCTATTGCTTTGTCACGCTGGTTAAGGGCGTTCAGGGCACGGAAGAATTGAAGAAAGCCCTGCGTGACCATGTGCGCCGCGACATCGGGCCGATTGCTTCACCGGACGTGCTTCAGTGGGCACCGGGCCTGCCGAAAACCCGCTCAGGCAAGATCATGCGCCGTATCCTGCGTAAAATTGCCGAAGGGCAGCCGGAAGCTTTGGGTGACATCTCGACCCTTGCCGATCCGTCAGTGGTGGCTGACCTTGTGGAAGGGGCTGGGCTTAAGGTTGAAATTTAGCATGTAACCCTTAATGCGGTAGAATTATATTCTGATTTATGTAATGTCCCCTGAGTTATTGGCTCAGGGGGTATTCATGAAAATATACAGACGTTTGGCGGCCGTATTGGCTGTGTCGGGAATTAGTCTGCTCGCCTATGGCTGCGGTGGTGGCGGTGGCGGAGGGACTAACGGAGGTGGCGGTGGATCGTCCTCCTCATCCTCATCCTCATCCTCATCATCTTCTGCGGCCTCCTATGTGGCCGGTAGTGAGACAGCCGTTTCAGATGCCTCAGCTTTTGTAACGGGTGCCGATGTTGCCGGACTTAGTAACGGTGGTTATGCGGTGGTCTGGCAGGGAGCCCTAATTGGCGATGATGGCGAAGGCGCAGCTATAGGGTATCGGGTTTATGGGGCAACCGGCACGGCCGTGACGGTGGCGACGGCGGCCAATACGATAACGTCCGATAATCAGTCATATCCATCCGTGTCAGGCCTCAAAAATGGCGGGTTTGTTGTCGTGTGGCAGGACAGGAGTTCGTCAGCAGGCGCGCTGATCCGCGCCCAGCGCTTTGACAACAACGGTGTAAAGCAGGGAAGCGAAGCACAGGTTAGCGTCAATGCGGGCTATGACCTGCAATATCCTCGGGTTATCGGGCTGAATAATGGTGGCTACGTCGTGTTCTGGTCAGATTACTACCCGAATATGGGCGGCGCTATTCCGCCGCGTAATAACCTTATGGCGCAGGTTTTTGACGCATCTGGCAATAAGGTTGGAACTGAGAAGCAGCTTCAGGCTTTTGGCGATGGCATGGGGCCTGCCTATGATATGACACCACTTGCGGGAGGCGGATTTGTTCTGGTGCGTGACCAGATCGGCAGTCGTTCCGGCAGTAGTTATGAC
>JBCEBX010000055.1:497-6262 GCA_039206455.1 Asticcacaulis sp. | reverse complement strand
GCCTACGCCATAATCGGCACACTCACCAGCGGTGGTTAACAGTCCTATCTGATCCAGTCATAAATAAGTTCTGGCTCAGTCGGCTTATCAAATGAAAATTGATACATGCCGCCACCCAGACATGGTGGATAACATCCCCCGCTATACTCCATATAAATCTGCCCATCCGGCCCTGAACGGGGGCGATTGATAAAGGTATAGGGCTTCAGGCCCTCTGTCCGTAAGGTAAGACCGGCTTTTCGAAAAATATCACTGCAGTCAGGCCCACTCTCACCCTCTGCCCACAAGAATGCATCCAGCGGTTCACCTTCGGTTACCAGCAAGGCCACAGTAACAGCCATCTCACACTCTAGCTCTGGCGAAGACCTGAGTAAGGGATAGTCCTTAAAACTGAATTGCGGACGCATACCCTTTAAAACCGGGTCAGCCGCCACAGATGCGGTCAGAACAAAGCACAGACCTATAGCGACGATAAATCTCTGCATCCCCCCCCCCGTTAATTTAAGCCGGACGTCCTGTGCTCAAGGCCCCATAGAGATCAGGCCTCCGGTCACGGAAGAAGCCCCAGGCCGCCCGATGGGTTTTCAGGAAGTCGAGATCGAACTCAGCCACCAGAACCCCCGTCTCATCACGCCCGAATGATTCCACCAGATCGCCTCTGTGATTGGCGATAAAGCTGTGGCCGTAGAAGGTCTGCCCCTCACCGCTTTGGGGGGAAATCAGCGTCTCAGTGCCGATGCGATTGGAACCAACCACCGGAATAACATTGGCCACCGCATGGCCCTGCATCACCCTTTGCCAGGGGGTTGCCGTATCAAGGCTGTCATCATGCGGCTCTGTACCGATGGCGGTCGGATAGAACAACACCTCTGCCCCCTGAAGCGCCATAGCCCGCGCACATTCCGGATACCACTGATCCCAGCATATACCGACGCCAATGCGGGCAACCTTTGTGTCCCACACCTTGAAACCCGTATCTCCCGGACGGAAATAATACTTCTCCTGATAGCCCGGCCCGTCGGGAATATGGCTCTTGCGGTAAACGCCCAGCAACTCACCACCGGCATCAATCACCACCAGCGAATTGAAATAGTGCGGCCCCTCGCGCTCATAGATCGAGGTCGGGATCACGACATCCAGTTCCGCCGCCAGCTTCTGCATGGCCAGCACGCACGGATGGGTGCGCCATTCAAAGGCGGTATCGAACCACTTCTCTTCCTGAGACGTGCAGAAATATTCCCCCTGAAACAGCTCGGACGGCAGGATGATCTGCGCCCCCTTTGACGCCGCCTTGCGCACCAGCGTTTCGGTGGTCTCAATATTGGCAGCCATATCAGGGCCATAGGCGGTTTGCAGCGCCGCTACGCGTACAGTACGGGTCATGCTCATTTAGCCCTTAATGTGGGGAACCTGCTGGCTAATACAATGGAACGAGCCGCCACCGGTCAGAATGGCATTGGAGGCCAGCCCGAAGACCTGACGTTCGGCAAACAGGGTCTGGAACGCCTCAACCGCCAGTTCGCCCGCCCGATCATTATAGACCGGCACGACCACGCAATCATTGGCGATCAGGAAATTCATGTGTGACGCCGGAATGACTTCGCCTTCTTCGTCAACCATCCTGCCCGGCGACGGAATACGCACGACCTGCAAAGGCATGCCCCGCGCATCAGTCTGCTGACTTAGAAACTTAGCCGTACGGTCATACACATCCGCATTCGGATCATCGGCCCCATAGGCCACCGGACAGGCCACCACACCCGGCGCCACAAACCGCGCCAGATTGTCGATATGACCGTCCGTATGATCATTCAGCAACCCGTCATCGAGCCAGATCACCTTCCGCGCGCCAAGCGCCTTCTCAAGCGCCCGCTCAGCCGTCGATTGCGTCCAGTCAGGGTTACGGTTCGGATTCAGAAGGCACTGACGCGTGGTAATAATCGTGCCGAAGCCGTCATGCTCAAGGGCCCCGCCCTCAAGGATAAAGCCTTCCTGCGCCGGTTCATACCCGTCATGCGCCGAAATCTGGGCGGCGACCTCATCGTCATATTTAAGATGATACTTCCCGCCCCAGCCATTATTCAGAAAGGCCACCGGCAGCGTATGCAGACGATCGGCGTCATCTTCGGCGGACACATAGATCGGGCCGGTGTCACGCAACCAGATATCACCGAAACGGCCTTCGACGATCTCTATACGCGCCACATCCCCCAACAGGGTCTGCGCGGTCTTTTTTGCGGCTTCACCCGCCACCAGAAGCTTGACGTTTTCGTCACCCGCTTCGGCCAGAACACGTACCAGAGCCGCTACCTCGGCCTGCGCCGGAATGAGGTCTTCCTGCCAAAGATTTTCATGGCTCGGGAACCCGACCCACATGGCCTTGTGGCCGTCCCATTCTGCCGGGACAAGACGCGCAAGCGACGAATTCTGGCTCATTTATTACCCTGATAAACAAATCACTGTTCCCCCCTTATTACACAGGGACTCCGGTTTTGACCATGTATCAGAGCAAAAAAGGAACGCGCAAAAAAAGAACGGCCCACCATTGCTGATGGGCCGTTCCGGTTTACGCGAACTGCATAACGCTTAGAACTGCGTGCGCAGGGTCACGGATGCCGTGCGCGGCGCACCGAGCTGATAGAGAACCGTTGAAGCGTTCGTGTTCTGATAGCCTGTGCCATGCAGATATTGCTCGTCAAACAGGTTGGAAACGTTCAGCTGCACATAGGTGCCGTCACGGAACTGTTGCAGATCGTAACGCAGAGCGGCGTTCCACACCATATAACGATCAGCCACTTCGTCGTTGACATAGGTATAGAAGCGGTCACCGACATATTTACCGTCAAGGTTCAGATTGAGGTTCGACGTGATGGCGTAGTTCATGCCCACCGTCCACATCCACTTCGGCATACCCGTCAGAGCCTTGCCCTTGGTGGCAATAACCCGATCTGTACCATCCGGAATATCTGCCTGCATTTCGGTGTCGGTATAGGTCAGGCCGGCATTGAACACCAGATTATTGACAGGCGCATAGCTGGCGGCGGCTTCAAAGCCCTTACGCTTCACTTCACCGACATTGGTGTCAGTATAGGTGTCGGTTTCATCGTCATAGGCGGTAACAATGCGATCCTTGTCGGTGGCCATATATACGGTTGCCGAGGCATTGAAGTTCGGCTGTGCGTAGCGGTAACCCAGTTCAACCGTATCCGATATTTCCGGTCTCGGGTTCTTCACCAGCATACGGTTGTCGCGCAGCACGACGTTATAATAGATGTCCGTACGTGGGGCCGACATCGACTGGGCGTAGGTGGCAAAGATCTGACCGCCGTGGTCAAAATTCCAGGTCGCACCAATATTCGGCAGTGTCTTCGAGAAGGAGACATTACGTTGATACGGTGTGAAGTAACGTGTAGACCCTGACCCCTCAAGCGTTACAACCTGCACATCGTTGTCGGCAATATTGGTGGTCGTGGCAATATTCTGAGTGGTGCAGTACGGATTGCTGGAGCCACCACCGCCAACCGGCGAATAGCAGTACTGGTTCAACTCGCGCTCAAGTGTCTGATGACGAATACCAATCGACAGGAACAGACGCTCTTCCAGCAGACGACCACGATATTCTGCCGAAATCACGTCAACGTCCGCATAGGAAAGGCGGTCACGACGACGCAGGATGCTGCCGTCAGCCGTAGGAATAGCCAGCTCGCCCTTAAACTTGGCGGAGAACGGATCCTTCGGCGAGCCATCATCGTTCAGGATGGAGACCTCACCGGACTGACGGTGGCGGGCACGGTCAAACGAGGCGTTCAGACGGAAAGTGTGGAACTCGTTGAAGCGATAGATGGCTGACGATTGCAGCGAATAGCGCATGGTGTTGGTGATGTTTGGACGATAAACTCTGAGCACTGTATGCTCACCGTCGCCATTGGCATCGAAATAAGGCACCAGAGCCCCACCCGTGCCCACATAGGTCGGCAGGCTGGCATCATTACGACGAGAACCGAGCATCTGGGCACTGTCTTCGCGTTGTGTACCGGTCGAACCACCCAGAGCCGTAGTGTACTGGAACGACGGATCAACCGTCAGGGTCAGCTTGTCGGTGATGACCCAGCGCGACTTGATACGGATATTGCCGGTGTCTGACGGGTTGACCGAACCGCGATTGCTGAAGGTGTCATTACCATAGCCGTTCTGGGCGATCTGCGCCTTGCTCTGGCGCGGCATGAAGTGGTTACGGTTTTCATTCCAGTGTGCGGCGGCGCTGATGAACGAACCGCGGTCACCAATGTCCTGATAGACCATGGCGTTCCACTGCTTCTTTCTCAGTTCACCTTCGTCATTGAACGACAGCTCATTGCCCCAGGTGTCGGTATCGGCCTGTGTATAGGCGATATAGGCGCGCGTCCCCCACGGGCCGATGGCACCTGTGTCGAACTTCAGGAAGCCGTATCTGTGGTTTTCTTCACCGACCGCCAGCTTTACCGTCGCACCGAAGTCTTCACGCGGCGTACAGCTGGCCACGTTGACCGTACCACCGGTGGCCGAAGACGACATTGAGTCAACATCGGTCGCACCGGTTGACACGCTGGCGGTACACAGAAGCTCTGAGTCGATCATCTGGTTGGTATAGACGGCGTAGTTGCCCGAATCGTTGATTTGCAGACCATCGATAGCCAGCGATACACGGGCGCTATCCAGACCGCGCATCATGATCTCACCACCCGAAGACCCGTAGGCATCATTGTTAGTGAAGTTATAACCGGGCACAAGGTTCAGAGAATCGGCAAAGGTCTGGCCGGGGTTTGACACGGACAGGGTGTCCTGACCGATAGTGGTCTTGGCCTTGGGGCCGCGTTCACGCTTGGTTGGGCCAAGGGCGCGTTGACCGGTAACGACCACTTCGGTGACGGCTTCAACATCCTGGGTGGCGGTAGACTGGGCAAAAGCACCCGAAGCCATCATCAGCCCCGTCAGGGCCGTACCGGCCAAAATCCATGACTTGTTAAGTTTCATATCAGGAGTATCCCTTCTCCGAAATTACACAGCCCACAACCAGACCCAGACGCGTCAGGGGGCGGCTTTACAAAAAGACGGCTTGAAAACTGTCTGAGGCGGGTTCTGACGGAAGGACGCGAAACTTTGGTGACAGGCACATGACAGACTCATTACAGTCGCCTTCGCAGTGCAACATGGGCCTTGCCTGTGCCCCAAAGGCCACAAACCCGTCATTAAACCGACATATAAAACCTTGTTATTCAAAGCCTTGGCTTCTGGGCTTCGTTTAAACACTTGCCTGATGGTGAAATCCCTATATTCCGAAACGGATTGAAGTAAGGGCCATGAACATGGACACATCTGACACACGCTGGCGTTTCAGCCCCTATGTCCTGTGGGGCCTGACCGGTCTTCTGGCCTTGCGCGTCATTTTGCTGTTTACCAACTTCACCGATCTGTATCCGGATGAGGCGCAGTACTGGCTGTGGTCGCGTGAACTGGATTTCGGCTATTACTCCAAGCCGCCGATGATCGCCTGGCTGATCCACCTGACCACCCTGATCGGCGGCAATGGCGAGGCCTTTGTCCGCCTCTCCGCACCCTTCCTGCATTTCGGTACGGCCCTGCTGCTTTGGGCCACGGGACGGCGCTGGTTCGATGATGCCACCGGCGCATTAGCCGCGCTGGTCTACAGCTTCATGCCCGCCGTGGTTTTGTCGTCAGCCATTATCTCAACCGACGCGCCGTTGCTGTTTTTCCTGTCCTTGAGC
>JBCEBX010000055.1:0-487 GCA_039206455.1 Asticcacaulis sp. | reverse complement strand
TCCTTGAGCCTCTATATATATGTGCGCCTTATCGAAGGGCCCGCTGATGCGCGTTTGAAAACCGCACTGGCGCTTGGGGCCGCCTTTGGTCTGGCTTTCTTAAGCAAATATGCCTGCCTCTATTTCCTGATCGGGGCCTCAGCCCATGCCCTGCTGTCGCCACGCGTCCGCAAATCATGGTCGTGGCTGTCTCTGGCCGCTTTCGCCGCCGCCTTCGCGCTGGTCATCAGCCCGAACCTGTTATGGAATGCCGCCCACGGCTTCCAGACGGTGTCGCACACCGCTGACAATGCCAACTGGCAGGCAAGCCGCATGTTTAACCTTGAATCGCTGATTGCCTTCGTGCGTGACCAGTTCGGTGTCTTTGGCCCGGCCCCGTTCATCATTCTGCTCGTGGCCGCCGCAGGACTGCTGATCAAACCGCTCCTGCCGAGAGATGCCGAGGGCCGGATTGATGACCGCATTCTCGGCCTGATCGCCCTAAGCC
>JBCEBX010000054.1:0-6269 GCA_039206455.1 Asticcacaulis sp. | reverse complement strand
GAGTCGATGACGTTGGATAAGCCCGCACCCGACGAACAGGACAGCCTGTCCACGTTGATTGTGCTTGCCGGAATAGAGCGCGTAATCGGCGCGATCAAAAAGTTCCTCAGCGTTTGACGCCATGTGCGGGTAGGTGGCAAAGCCCAGCGAACCGCCGATACGTACGGTGGCCTCAGGCAGCGAAACGGGCAGATGCAACAGATCGCAAACCTGCTGACCAAAACGGATCAGATCATCTTCGCTGCCATAGTCCTGAAGGATCAGGGCGAATTCATCGCCCCCAAGGCGGGCTATGTGTACGCCGTCTCTTTGCAGGGTTTGAAGGCGGGCGGCGAGGGCGATCAGAAGCTTATCGCCGGTGGCATGTCCGTGCAGGTCATTGACCGTCTTGAAGCCGTCCAGATCAATAATACCGACGGCGACATCGCCCTCTTTGCTCGCGGCCTGGGCAATGGCCTCATGCAGGACGGCAAAAAATTTCCGCCGGTTCGGCAGATCGGTAAGGCTGTCGAGATTGGCCAGATGCAGGTTTTCGTTACTTAAGGCCTCTGTGTGGGCCTTGGCTTCGATCAGGCGGGTAAAGTCACGGTAATAGATGCTCAGGATCACCAGAAGCACGACGGTCACCAGCGCCACATTCACAGATATAGCGACGAAGATCGGATTGTCTGACAGTCCGAAGAAAATCACGAACACCAGATTGACGATACCTGCGACAATAAAGGCCGCCGGTTTCAGGTGCATCAGGCAGAAGATACAGCCAATGACACTGATGGCCATGTAGAAGGCCAGATGACCTTGCTGATAGGCATCACCATAGGGATAAAGGGCCAGCGCCCACAGGGTAAAGGCCGCAGCGATAACCCACGCCAGACGTGTGGTACGTATAAGCGCATGTGCCGCCAGTGCCCCGGTAACTTCCTTTTTCCGCGCTTGCCACCAGCTTATGATGCGCAGGCTTGCGGCCAGGGTTGCCACCAGAGGACAGACCACAGTCAGGAAAAGCGGGGCGGATCCCATGAAAGAGCCGACCAGTGCCCATGTGTTCACCAGCAGCGTCAGATACATCAGAGGTATCTGGTGGGAAAAGGCCTGATACTGGGCCTTAAGCAAATCAGAATTGTCGACCGGGACCGACAAAAAATGACGAATACGCGCAACGAGAGGTGACTTAAGCATTCTGCCTGACCTTTGTATGGCTGATGCCCTCGTTCACAGGCATAACCAAGGCTTATCCTGTCTGCTTACTTACAGACGGGCATTGTTGTCGCTATTCTGCCCTTTCAGGGGTTAATGTCTGATTACATTGGTCTGATAAATAGCACTCGGAACGTAAAATCACGATGTGAATGAGGCGTCTGCCTCAGGGTTCAACTTTGTTCTTCGGCAGTATGGTCAATGATATCGGTCAACATGTGACGGATATGTGCGTCGGCGGTTTCATAAAAGACCTGACGTGTCCGGCGTTCGCCACGCACCAGTCTTGCGGCGCGTAGAAGCCTGAGATTATGGCTGACCAGTGAGGGACTGGCACCGGTAAGGCGGGCAATGTCCCCGACTGCCACAGGCCCGTTCAGGCAGGCCATCAGAATACGCAGGCGTGTCGGATCACCCAGAAGCTTATAGGTCTCGGCAATGCGTAAAATCTGGGCGTCTGGCAGGGGCGTCAATGCTTATGCCCCTGCGGGCTCAGGGAACAGGTCGGGGCGTCGTCCCAGCTTATCTCAACTGTGGTGTGGTCGATCTTATAGACTTCGGACAATGTGCGTTTAATAGCCGCCAAGACGCTGGCAGGGGCATGGTCGGGGGCAATGCGGGCCTCTAAGGTGGCCGCCACCTTGCCCGAGGTAATCGACCAGACATGGACATGGCTGATGCTCAGGAGGCCGTTTACCTGTTGCGGCAGGTCGGTTTGGATCTGTTCGATATCGATATGTACCGGTGCGCCTTCCATCAGAATATGCAGCGAATTTTTCAACAGCGCCCAGCCACTGCGCAGGATCAGAGCCGACAGCAGAACGGACAATATCGGGTCTATGGGCGTCCAGCCGGTGAAATAGATGATCACGGCGGCGGCAATGGCCGCGACGGAGCCCAGCATATCGCCGATCACATGCAGCAGCGCGCCTTTGATATTGACGTGTTCCTTATCGCCACGGCTCAGGATGTAAAACACCAGTATGTTGACGCCTAAACCCAGAACGGCGACGATGAACATCGGGCCTGAAAGGATGGGTTGCGGATTGAGAAGACGTGCCACCGCTTCCCATGTGATCCATACCACCAATCCCAGAAGCGTCAGGGCATTGACGAAACCGGCCAGAACCTCAAAACGCATATAGCCAAAGGTTTTACGCGCATTGGACGCCTTGCGACCGAAACGGAACGCGGCCCAGGCCAGCGCAAGTGCCGCGGCATCGGTCAGCATATGTCCGGCGTCGGCAATCAGCGCCAGAGAGCCGGACAGAAGACCACCGATCACCTCGGCAATCATAAACCCGAAGGTCAGGACAAAGCCGGTCAGGACGACCCGCTCATTGGCCTGACTGACGGCGGGCGCATGGCTGTGACCCGCGTGATCATGATGCGCGTGCGACTTGTGGCCCTCGAATTTATGGGCATCACAGGTTTTGTCTTTGTGGGAATGATCAGGCATGGGGAAGGTCGCTCAAAACTAATATATGAACATATATTCATGTAATTCGTCGCTGAACAAGGGCATGGTTTTGAAACGCATCAACGGATTTACGAAGGGCTCGCGTATAAGTGACGGGATTTGATTAAATTGGCGCAATAAAAGGCGAATATGATCGATTTCCAGTCACGTCAGGGTACGGGTCAGAAGTGACCGGATGATCCCTCCTGATGACGCACCAAAACAAACGCATTCGTAATCTGGAAAATGCGTCTCAAAAAAACGAGAGAGGATAATATGCGTACCTTATCGGCGATCGCCCTGTGTCTGATGCTGGCCAGCCCTGCGGCGGCAGAGGTCGGCAAAAGGTTTCCATCCGAAAAGCAGATCATTACCGACCGCGTTACCGGCAAACCCCTGACGGTGCTGACTTCGGGCCAGTTTGACGATTCGCGCATCTATCAGACCCATCCGCAATGGGCGCAGGATGGCGTGCATATCATTTTCCGTTCCGGTGAGCGCTCCGGTGACGGCACGCCGCAGATTTTTGCCGTCAATGAGCTGACCGGCGATATCATTCAGCTGACGCACGGCAAGGGTGTCTATACCGGTTCCATCAATGTCGCGCGCCTGAGCCAGCAGGTCTATTATGTGCGCAACGAAGGCGGCAATAAACCCCAGACGGTGCAGGTCATTGACCTCGCGGCCTTGCTGGCGGACTCGGCCGCGGGCCAGATACGTCGCGAAGGGTATGAAAAAACGGTCGCGACCTTGCCTGCGGGGTTTATTATGGCCGGTGGCTTCAGCCTCGATGCCGATGAAAAAACGGCCTATTTCGGCTTTGACCAGATAAAGGCGCCGCCGCGCCCGCAAGGCCAGCCTGTGCCGCAGGTACCGGGCGGGATTCTGGCGATGAATCTTGAAACCGGTGCGACGCACGAAGTGGTGCGTACCGATTTCCGTATGGGCCACGTTCAGGCCAACCCGCTGAAATCCGGTGAGATCATGTATTGTTGGGAAACCGGTGGCGACGCACCCCAGCGCATGTGGATCGTCAATGCCGATGGCACTGGCAATCGTCCGGTATATGAAGAAGGCCCCGATGACTGGGTGACCCACGAACAGTTCGCTGACGCCGACCATGTCGTCTTTAACCTGATGGGGCATACGGAAAAGCTGTCAAAGCGGGCCACCGGCATATTGGTGATCAATCTGCGCACCGGCATCATCGATAATCTGGGACAGGTGCCGTTTACGTCCAAAGGGCGCAGCTACTGGCATAATGGTGTGACCTATGACGGCAAATATGTCGCCGGAGATGATTTTGACGGCAATGTCTTCCTGATCGATCGGGAAACACGTGAACAGCGTTTGCTGACAACGGGGCATCTGATGCGCCCTGACCATGCACATCCGAGTTTCAGCGCTGACAACAAGCGCGTCCTGATACAGTCGGGTATGTTGACGCAGGGTAAGAAACTGTCGCTGATTGTTATACCGGTAGCTCAATAAATCGCTGATTTCACGAAGAAGCCGCAACCGTTACCAAATGTAACCAGTCTTTGATTGTGCAGAGCAATAAGTGGTCTTGATTTACATCGCGCCGCAACATAAATTGAGGGTGTACAGCGTTTAGGCGCTGTTGCCCTTCCTGGGCGTTTCCTCCCTGTAGACTTTAGCCGCGCCGAGATGCGCGGCTTTTTTTTACCGAATTTCAGGTCCGGTGTGTCTCAGGCGCGCAGGCTGTTCAGTGGGGTCGGCTTATGGTGGTTTTTCATCCACGCGGCGAGGTCGGATTCCGGCATGGGCCGCCCGAGATGATAGCCCTGCATGGCCTCACACCCCAGGCCTTGCAGCAGAGTCTGGATCTCTTTGGTTTCGACACCTTCGCCAACCACCTCAATGCCCAGAGAATGGCCGAGATTGATAATCGCCTGAACCATTACCTGATCGGCTTCGGACTTGGGCAGGTTACGGATAAAGGAGTTGTCGATCTTGATGCGGTCAACGCTAAGCTGACGCAAGGATGACAGCGAAGAATAGCCGACACCGAAATCATCGATGGCAATACGGATGCCGGCATCAGACAGGGTTTTCAGCTTGTCCTGAACCGTACAGATATCCATTGCCGTTTCTTCGGTGACCTCTACCTCAAGCCGCTGAGGCGAAAGATTGTGGGCCTTCAGCGCATCGAGAATATAGGTATCGACGGGCAGACGCGACATTTCACGCGGAGACACATTCATGGCCACCCAGACATTGCCCGGATGTATGGCCTCCATACGGCAAATCATCTGGCAGACTTCGGCAATGATAAATTTCAGAAGGGGTTCTGACAGGCCGAGAATGGCGGCGGTTTCCACAATATCTGCGGGTGGCACCCAGCCATAGCGCGGATGCTTCCAGCGCAGAAGGGCTTCAAAATTACTGAGCCTGCGACCGCCTTCGCACATGATCGGCTGATACCAGAGTTGAAGTTCACCGTCATTAAGGGCGCGCGACAGGTCGCGTTCAATATCACGCTTCATGCTGAGGCGGTTATCAAGATCCTCATCGAAGGCATAGTAACGGTTACGACCGCCGCTTTTGGCGGCATAAAGCGCCGCATCGGCGCGGATCATCATTTCTGAGAAATCCTCACCCTTGCGCGACTCGAAAATACCAATGCTGATACCGACGCGTCCGGCATCAAATCCGGCAAACGGCACCGAAATTTCCGCCACAATGCGATCGGCTATAATGGCCGGAATATTACGCGATTTATCGGACTCGAACATGATGGCGAATTCATCGCCGCCCAGACGCGCAATAGTGAAATCTTTTGATAGGGTGCGTTCCAGACGGCGGGCGACTTCGATCAGCACCTCGTCACCGGCACGGTGGCCAAACACGTCATTGACCGATTTGAAGCCATCAAGATCAAGGATCATCAAACACAGGGGCTTACGCGAGGCTTTTGAACGCGCACTGGTCTTAAGATCTACCGCATTCATAAAGCCACTGCGGTTGAGAAGACCGGTCAACGTATCATGGATAGCGCGATGACGCATTTCTTCAGCCACTTCCGTGGCAGTGATGTGGGCGGTGCGTAGCGAGGCCGCAAGCGTCGTCGCCTTGTTCTTGCCGCGACTGCCGTCACGAAACATGGCCTGACTTTGCAATGCCGAACGTGCCAGCGCAAAGGTGTAGAGTATGGTGGCGGCGGTCAGGAAGTAGCGGTCAAAGCTGCCGGAAAAGAGGCTGAGGCTGACCGCCATGGACATCAGCGGCGGGATCAGAAAGCTGATGGGGATATAGGCATAGGCATTACCGTGAGTCACCGCACCGGCGGTGATGCCACAGATAACCACCAGATAAAAATTCGCCTGTGGCGTCGTATAGCCGCCACACAGGGCAGGCATTAGGGCCCAGACACAGCCGGAAATGAAAGCGGCGATTGTCGCCAGTTGAAAATGCCGGTCTACGCTCAGACGGCTAAAGCCGCTGAACAGCCCTTTCGCGTCAGGGGTTGAACCTGGCAGGGGGGCGCGACAGATGCCAATCCGCACCAGATTGGCAACGGTCGCGGCTATAAACCACAAAACGGCCGCCTCAAGCGAGGCGTAGTAGCCCGTCACCGCAGTCACAATCAGAC
>JBCEBX010000053.1:0-6271 GCA_039206455.1 Asticcacaulis sp. | reverse complement strand
GAGCAGGGCATTATCGGTCAGGTCGAACTCAAGGCCGAACTTACCGGTAACTTCCGACAAATCAGTCTTATGCTTGGTTGATGCACTGGCGGGCACACCAACAAGTGTACCAAAGCTGGTCAGTTCGCGTTCTTCGTTTTCATAACGCAGCCCACCCACCAGACGGAAACGATCCGACAGGGCATAAGTGCCGTGGAAGAAGACACCGGCCGCATTCACATCCTGCTTGTAAGGCGTATGGATCAGATCCGTATAGCCACGGAAATCGGTGTAAAAGCCACCTTCGATGGACTCTTTTGCCAGATAGATACCGGCCAGCCACTCCAGTGCGCCACCCTCTTTCGAGGCCAGACGCAGTTCCTGAGTCAGGACGTCAATATCGTTGTAGAAATAGACGTCGGATTCATGGAAACGGGTGCCGTCCCAGTCGTTATATTCAGCGCGTTCAAATTGCTGATAAGCCGTTACACTGGTCAGGGTTGCCCAGCCCAGATCGGCATTAATACGGGCGCTGACATCCAGACCTTCATTGTCACGGAAAGGCTTGGCATCGGTACCTACGCCCGCCACCGCCGCCAGCAGCGGTGAAATCTGCCAGCCGGTAATGCGCCATTCTGTGTCTGCCGGATAGGGCGGCACAGGGTTGCCAGCTACGGCATAAGGCGTCTTAAGACGGAAACCCAGACCATCGGATTTATCACGCTGCCAGGTGGCGCTCAGATCGGCATTTACGGTGTCACTGATGTCCCATGCCAGACGGCCACGGATACCAAAACGGTCAGCGTCGCCCAGACGCTCAGCCGTATCGCGGTTATATTGCCAGCCGCCGCCCTGTTCGGTAAAGGCCGCCAGACGTCCGCGCACCTTATCGTTCAGCGGGCCGGACACATAACCTTCGAGCTTATAACGGTTGTAGCTGCCGCCTTCGAGGCTGGCACCGGCAGCGAAGCTGTGGGTCGGCGCATTGGTGACCACATTGATGGCACCACCCGTCGTGTTACGGCCATAAAGCGTCCCCTGCGGCCCGCGCAGCACTTCGATGCGCGAAACGTCGAACAGGGCGTTCTGCGTCGTCACCGTATAAGGGTGCGCAACTTCATCAACATAGATGCCAACTGTAGAGGCATTGTTGGATGAATATTCACGCGCACCGATGCCGCGAATACGGAACTGCGGCTGACCGCCGCCAAACTGACTGTCAACCTCAACGTTCGGCAGAGCCGTTTCAACATCATTGACGATGTTAATGTTCTTTTCCTCAAGACCGCTACCACCGATGACACTGAGGGCCAGCCCGACCTTCTGTGCGCCCTGCTCACGGCGCTGGGCGGTGACGACCACCTCTTCAATGGCATCCACTTCAGCCTCTGCTGCGGAAACAGCGACAGGCGCTGCGCTCAGCACAGCAAAACTCAGTGCGGTCAACGCCACACCCGACTTCCAGTTACGCATAGTTCTTTAAGCCCCATTTTCTCTGCGGCTCGCAGACTACCCGCACGCCACTGTCATATATCCTTTATATAAAATCATTTGAATAGGAATTAAGCAAATCAGTTTTTTTGAAGCGTGACTCCAATAATACTAAATGTGACAAAATTATCAGCATTCAACTGCGCGCCATTTAGGCTATAGGGAGGTTCTGAATAAACACCGGATGATTGATGCCTTCATGACCCTTAAGCCTGCTCCGCTTAATGCCATAACCGATATACAGGGCCTGAAAGTAGGTCATGCTTCAGACGGACGCGCACAATCAGGTGTCACGGTTATCACCACAGGTGTCGCCGTCACCGCCGCCGTTGACGTCAGAGGGGGCGGGCCGGGCATACGCGAAAGCGACGTGTTAAACCCAGAGAATTTAATAGGAAAAGCCGACGCCATTGTCCTGTCAGGTGGATCGGTATTTGGACTTGGGGCCGCCGATGGTGTCGCGGCACTTCTGTCGGCCCAAAATCAGGGCATACGCCTGAAACCAACCTCACCGGCTATTCCTATCGTACCGGCTGCGGTGCTGCACGATCTTGGCAATGCGGGCGATAAAAACTGGGGCCTTGAGCCTCCCTATCGTCAACTCGGCATTGAGGCCGCGCGCAATGCCTCCGAACAATTTGCATTAGGTTCCGTAGGCGCCGGTGTCGGAGCCATGGCAGGCATACTGAAAGGCGGCATCGGCACCGCTTCGCTTGATCTGGGCGACGGCCTGATTGTCGGCGCACTGGTCGCTGCCAATCCGGTAGGCGCGGTACATATGCCCGACAGCGACGTGTTCTGGGCCTGGCCGTTTGAAATCGACGCCGAATTCGGCGGTGTGCGTCCCAAACCTGATCAGTCATCGGCCATAGACCCTGTACCTGATCGTTCACGCCTTGAAACTCTGGGGCGGCTGAAACCCGGAGCCAATACCACTCTGGCCGTCGTGGCGGTCAATGCCGATCTGACCACGTCTGAGGCCAAGCGGTTGGCCATCATGGCGCAGGACGGCCTTTCGCGTGCCATCCGTCCATGTCACACACCCTTTGACGGCGACGTGGTCTTCGCGCTGGCCACGGGGGAGGTAAAGCTGGATCAGGGACAATCACGTGGCACACAACTGGCGCGATTGGGTTCCGCCGCCGCCGATTGTCTGGCCCGTGCCATTGCCCGTGGCGTTTATGAGGCGCTCAGATAACCGGCGTCGCCGCCAGTAATGCCTGCGTATAGGCATGTGACGGTGCCCTAAACAGCGTGCGTGTATCCGCCTGCTCCAGCACAGAGCCTTCCTTGAGTATCAGTATGTGATCGGCCAGCGCCTTAACCGCCATCAGATCATGGGACACAAACACAAGGCTTAAGGCCCGCGATTGCTTGAGGCTCTGCAACAAGTCCAAAATCTCGGATTTAGACAGCGCATCCAGTGCCGACACAGCTTCATCGAGAACGATGATTTCCGGCTCAAGGATCAAGGCACGCGCAATGGCAATCTTCTGCTTCTGACCGCCGGAAAACTGATGCGGCAGACGCGTAAGAACCTCCGCTTCCAATCCTACAACCTGCACGGCCTGCTCGGCGCGCCTGGTGATCTCGGTCGCGCTTAAAGGTTCCGGCGACAAGCGCAAGGGTTCCGTGATGATGCGTTTTACATCCCAGCGCGGGTTAAAACTGGCGGCAGGGTCCTGAAACACGGCCTGAATTTTCCGTCGCTGATTACGCGTGCCACTGAACACCTGCCCACCAAGATATACCGCCCCGGCCTGTGGGGCATCAAGCGCCAGAAGCGTGCGCAAAAGGGTCGATTTACCACTGCCGGATTCCCCGACGATCCCCAGACACTGCCCCCGTTTCAGGCTCAGGCTGATATCGGAAACGGCGGCATGACCACTGGCCACATAACGCCGCGTTATCGCTTTCCCCTCAAGCACAACCGCGCCGTCAGCCGAAGTTGTGGGCGCAAAATCAGGGGCCTGAGACGCTCTTAGCAACTGACGCGTTACCTCATGCTGCGGATCGGTAATCAGAGCCGATGTCGGCCCGCGCTCAATCACTTCGCCACCTGACAGAACCACAAGCTGATCTGCCAGCCGTGCCACCAGCCCCAGATCATGACTGATGAAAATCAGCCCGATACCGTCATCCTCCACCAGCGATTTGAGTACGTCGGCGACATGCGCCTGCGCCAGTGTATCCAGTGCCGAAGTGGCCTCATCGGCGATCAGCCATTGGGGCTTCAGGACAATGACCCCGGCAATCGCCGCCCGCTGCCGCTGCCCGCCCGAAAGCTGATGCGGATAGCGCTTCAGAAAGGCATCCTCATCCGGCAGTCCCACACGCCTGAAAGCCGCCTTAACCTTTGCCCATGCCTCACGTTTTGGTAATTTGGTATGATGGCGCAGGGCCTCAAGAGCATGATCGCCGACACTGATCAGCGGATTAAAGCTTTTAAGCGGGTCCTGAAAGATCAGGCCTATATCAGTGCCGCGCTGCAATCCACCGACCTCTGTGGTCACACGGGCGTCGATAATCTCACCCACTTCCGGCAGGTTGATAAGCGCCCGCGCCGCCGTCGATTTCCCCGATCCCGAAGGCCCGATCAGGCCCAGCACCTGCCCTGCTTCTAAGGTTACCCCCTCAAGATTCAGGGTGGGCTTTCCCGCACGGGCAACCTTCAGATGATGAATGCTCAATGTCATGCGCCCTGCCCCTCAGTCTCTTTTTCCTGCGCACCTTCCGACAGGCGGTTAAGGCCAAACACCAGAAGCACAATCGCCAGACAGGGCACCAAAATCTGCAGCGGCGCCTGAAGGATCAGCGTCTGGGACTCGGCGATCATCCGCCCCCAGCTCGTCTCAGGCGGTACGATCCCCAGACCGACATAGGACAGACCCGCTTCGGCGGCGACGGAAAACGACATCTGGATCAGACTCTGGGTCATCAGAAGGCCCGTCAGTTGTGGCAATATATGCTCAAGGCTAATGTGCGTCCGCCCCTTCCCCGTCAGTTGTGCCGCCAGAATATAAGGCTCCGGCCAGATCTTCAGGGCCTGCGCCCGTGCGACACGGGCAAATACAGGGATATTGAAAATCCCGATCGCCAGCGCCGCCGTATAAAGCCCAGCGCCCCATACTGCACCAATCAGGATCGCCAGAACCAGTGCCGGAAAAGCAAAGGTTACATCGCATATCCGCATGATCACCGCGTCAATCACCCCCGCCGCAGACGCCGCCCATAACCCCAGAACCGTGCCGACGACAAGTGCGCCGAACGTGCTCAGCGCCGCCACCAGAAGGGAACTTCGCGCCCCCGCCATCAGCAGAGACAGCACATCACGGCCCAACTGATCCGTCCCAAGAATATGATGCGCAGACGGCGGCAGAAGGCGGTTCTGAATATCAATCTGCGCCACATCATAGGGCGTCCAGAAAATCGACAACAGGGCCGCAACTACAAACAAACCCGTCAGGGCAAGGCCAATGCGAAGGTTCGTCATGACAACCGCCCCTTATTCTGGCCGCGCACGGCGGTTTTGTCCTGCCGCACGCCCTTATCCGAAGCTCGGCGCCCCCCGTTTTGACCCCGCTCTGTACGCGGATCAAGCCAGGCCTGCGCCAGTTCGGTAATAAAGCCGCACACCACCACCAACGCCACCAGCACAATGACCACAGCCTGCACGACGATCAGGTCCCGCTGTCCCACCGCCTGAAAGGCCAGCCTGCCCAGCCCCGGTAAGGCAAAGACGCTTTCGATAATCGCACTGCCCGCAATCAGAAACGGCACCTGTAAGCCCAGAACCGTAATCACCGGATGCAAGGCGTTGGGCAGGGCATGGCGGGCGATAATGCGCGATTGCGGCAGGCCTCGTGCCCTGGCGGTTGTTATCCACGGCGCACGCAATGCCTCAATGAGCGATCCGCGCAGTATTTTGGCCAGCACTGCCGCCTGAGGCAGTGCCAGAGATAAGGCGGGTAAGACCAGAGATGCCATGCCAGCCCCTAAACCCGCCTGCCAACCGGCAAAACCACCCGCAGGTGCCCATTGCAGGGCCACAGCCACCCCTAAAATCAGCACAATCGCCAGAACGAAATTGGGCGTGGCAATCAGCACTTCGCCCACGCCCTGCCATAGCCGGTCGGACACTTTCCCGCAGCGCAATGCGCTGAGGACTCCGAGCGGAATCCCGATCACCAACGCCAGCACAACCGACAAACCGGCCAGTGGCAAAGACAATTGTAATCGCTCCGCAATCAGATCAGCGACCGGAGCCTTATAGACATAGGACACGCCAAAATCGCCCGTAAACAAGCCGCCAATCCAGCTGAAATAACGGCTCCAGAACGGCGCACTCAGCCCCAGTTCGTTGCGCAGCGCCGACAGGGCTTCAGGGCTTGCGTTCAACCCCATCATAAAGGCCGCCGGATCACCGGGCAGACCCTGCACAATGGCAAACACCACAAGGCTTGAGACCAGCAAGGTCACAATCAGGCCACCCAACCGGCGCAATACAATCCCTGCGCCGACCTGACGACCGATAATGATCAGACCCGCCGCCAGTCCAAGACTGACAAGACCGGCTACAATAGCCGCACCGTTGTTCACCTGTCTTTGCGCACCTGCCGCAGCGGCCCCGTCAACAGAGACATTATGCCAGTCAACCACCTGCATTGGCGCATTTAGATAGGCCCCTTTTACCCGTGCATCAGTGACGAATAAACGCGGATACTGATACAAAAACACATTGGGTGAAGCCTCGGTAATTTCGCGTTGCACCTGCCGCAGGGCCCCGGCCTCGGCATGGCGC
>JBCEBX010000052.1:0-6310 GCA_039206455.1 Asticcacaulis sp. | reverse complement strand
CACCATCAATGCGCCGGGCTTACGCGTGGCGTATTTAACGCACAGGCAAGCCTTACCTGATGGTGGCACAACCGGTAAGCAAAGCGATACAGGCACAGGACAGCAGCAGACGCTTGATCATCACACCCTCCCTCTTGGTCTGAAGGAAGGGTGCCTTCATTTAGGCTTTGGCGTCAAGGCATAGAAAAAGCCGCCCCGATGGACGGAGCGGCTTAATGGTAAGGTGTTAAGCGGGGCTGGTTGCGTTTCTGCTGTTGCCGGAAAAGTAAGATACCCTCCCGTCATTTGGCTGATGCCAAATGCCACCCCCCCCGCAAAGCAGGAGGGAGAGAAAAGCAAGACGCCTCGTCCGTCTTTGAGGCTTAGGCCAGTGACGGCTCGATGCCCTTACAGGCTTCGATCAGGCCCTGAACGCTTTCGACGGATTTGGCAAACATCGCCTTTTCGTCTTCGTTGGTCGAGAACTCGATGACCTTTTCCACGCCGTCCTTACCGATCACGGCGGGTACGCCGACATAGAGGTCGTTCAGGCCATATTCACCGCTGAGGAAGGCGGCGACCGGCAGAACGCGCTTCTTGTCCTTGAGGTAGGACTTGGCCATGGCAATGCCGGATTCGGCAGGGGCATAGAAGGCCGAACCGGTCTTCAGCAGGGCAACGATCTCGCCGCCACCGCCACGGGTGCGCTTAACAATCGCGTCCAGTTCGTCCTGAGTGAGGAAGCCCTGAGCCACCAGTTCCGGCAAAGGCAGTCCGCCAACGGTCGAGTGACGTACCATCGGCACCATGTCATCGCCGTGACCACCCAGCGTCCAGGCATGGATGTCTTCAACCGAAATGCCGGTCTTTTCAGCGAGGAAGTAGGCGAAGCGGGCGGAGTCAAGGACGCCCGCCATGCCGACAACCTTGTTGGTTGGCAGGCCGGAGAACTTTTGCAGTGCCCAGACCATGGCGTCGAGCGGGTTGGTGATGCAGATAACAAAGGCGTTAGGGGCGTGGGCCTTGATGCCTTCGCCAACGGCCTTCATGACCTTGAGGTTGATGCCCAGAAGGTCGTCACGGCTCATGCCCGGCTTACGCGGTACACCGGCGGTCACGATGCAGACGTCGGCACCGGCGATGTCGGCATAGTCGTTGGCGCCTTTGAGGGCGACGTCCGAACCGAATACGGCTGAGGCTTCGGCGATATCCAGCGCCTTACCCTGAGGTACACCTTCGGTGATGTCGAACAGTACGACGTCACCCAGTTCTTCGCGGGCGGCGATGTGGGCCAGAGTCCCGCCGATCATACCTGCACCGATCAATGCAATTTTTGCACGTGCCATGAGCTATCCCTTTTTTCGTGAGTTTACACCCCCGCGCGGCGAGGCTGTTTAAAGATTAACGGGTGCCCATAATCCTGTTGATGAAACCGCGCAAGACCTTGCGCCGCAACATGGCGATAATGTGATAGGTTTTTTGTCACCGAGACATTTTAATTTGCTCCTTCTCCATACCCCTCCGCCTCGCAAGCTCGGCACCTCCCCGCAAAGCAGGGAGGAGGAGCGGTTGGTGCCGTCTGCCTCGGGGCAAAGGGGTGCAGGGCCTGTGGCCCTGCTGCCTATTGGGCGGTCATGGTCACGGCCGTGCGGCCACCGGAGGAATCGGTCAGTATGCCTTTCCAGCGCCGGTCCGTTTCTTTTTGCAGATCAAGCTGATAGGTCTTGCCGGCCCCTTTGTAGTCGATGCGCAGGGTATCGGTGCCGGTCACGATGCGCTCCACAAGGCCCGAGCGGTTATAGGCCGCGGTGTTTTCCAGCGAGCGCCAGGCCCCCTCAGGGTTTGCGCCGCCGCGCAGTTGCAGGGCCACCAGCCCCTGACCGGTGGCATTGGTGACCACCCAGCCACCTTCGAGTGCACCGGCGCGGGCATTGCGGCTGACGTGGCCGGACAGGACGCGGTTATCATACTGATGTTCGCTGGCTGATTTTTCACCTTCGTAGTCACGGCTATAGACATCGACCGTCACGGCCCCTTCGGGCACCGATGGCGTAGTGGTGTTGGGAACCGTCGGGGCGTTGCCGCGTATCGATTGATAGGGAACAGGATTTGACGGCAGGGTTTGCGCCAGAAGCGGGGTTGAGGCCAGAAGCATAAGGGTCGGGGCCACGAGGGCAGCAGCGGGCAACCTGACTGATGTGCGCATAATTCTGAAAATCCTGAAATCCTGTGGCGACCGTGGGGAATGATAGACGCCAAATGTCCTAATTGCCTGCTAATTTTGGCAAAGCTTGGGCCATATGAGGCTATCCGCGGCAAAAAACCGCGCCCGCTTGTTGACAGGTTTGTCTTAAGGACTAAAAGACAGCACAAAACAGATGAAGGCTAACGCTTTCATCACACAAAATCTCTATGCACCGAGTATGCCCTTTGCTCTGAAAAAAAGGGCGATGAACACAAGGCCAGAGTACTTATGTCAAAGCCGCCTACCGCGTCCGCACCGCCCAGAGCCCTGCATCGGCCCCTGTCGCCGCATTTGCAAATCTGGCGTTATCACATCACCATGTTCACCTCGATCCTGCACCGTATCACCGGTGTGGCGACGATTGCGGGTCTTTTGCTCGGGGCCGGATGGCTGGTGGCGCTCGGGGCCACCGCATCGGGCATTTGCCCCGAAGCCTATACGGTTTATCTGACCTTTGCCGCTTCGCCGTTCGGACTTCTGGTCTGGGTGGGGGTCACTCTGGCGGGCTTCCTGCACCTGACCGGTGGCCTGCGTCACCTGATCTGGGACATGGGGCTGGGCTTTGACCTCAAGACCTCAAACCTGATGGCCTGGTCGGGACTTCTGACCGCTGTGCTGGCGACCATCGCCGTGTGGTTTTATCTGTTTGCGACGGGCAAGGTGGTGTTATGAGCGACTCTTATCTGACGGAGCGGTCTGCGAAAGACTGGAAAAAGTCCGTAAAGCATGGCGCGGGCGAATGGCTGGCCGAGCGCGGCACATCTGTGGCGCTTATTCCGCTGGTGTTGTGGGCGGTGTTCAGCGGTATCGGGCTGGCTAATCAGGGCTATGAGGCGTCGCTGGCTTTTGTACGGGTTCCCCTCAATGCTGCATTGATTGCGCTGTTGTTCCTCATCAGCGGCTGGCACATGTTCATGGGCCTGAAAGTGATCATTGACGACTATATCGGCAAGCCCGGCACACGTGGCCTGCTCAATCTCGTCAATCTGTTATTCTGTCTGGCGGTGGTGGTTGCCGTCCTGGGCGGGCTTTACTTCGTTTTCAAGGCGTAACCTGACATGACCAAAGCCTATACAGTTATCGAACACGAATATGATGTCGTGGTAGTGGGCGCAGGCGGTTCGGGTCTGCGCGCCGCCCTTGGGGCCGGTCAGGCGGGACTTAAGACCGCCTGTGTCACCAAGGTCTTCCCGACACGCTCACACACGGTTGCCGCCCAAGGTGGTGTCGCCGCTTCGCTTGGCAATATGGGCGAGGACAAGTGGGAATGGCACATGTACGACACCGTCAAGGGGTCGGACTGGCTGGGGGATCAGGACGCCATTGAATATCTGGTGCGTAATGCCCCTGAGGCGGTTTATGAGCTGGAGCACTGGGGTGTGCCCTTCTCGCGTACCGAAGACGGCAAGATCTATCAGCGCCCGTTCGGCGGCATGACCAAGAATTTCGGCGAAGGCCCTGTGCAGCGTACCTGTGCGGCGGCTGACCGTACCGGTCACGCCATGCTGCATACGCTTTATGGGCAATCCTTACGCGAAGACGTTGAGTTCTTTATTGAATATTTCGCCCTTGATCTGATCATGGATGACGGGGTGTGTCGCGGTGTGACCTGCCTCAAGCTGGATGACGGCACCATCCATGTCTTCCGGGCGCATCTGGTGATACTGGCGACCGGCGGCTATGGCCGCGCCTATTTCTCGGCCACCTCGGCCCATACCTGCACCGGCGATGGTAATGCTATGGTGCTGCGGGCCGGTCTGCCGTTGCAGGACCTTGAGTTCATTCAGTTCCACCCGACCGGTATCTATGGGTCGGGCTGTCTGATTACCGAAGGGGCGCGTGGTGAAGGTGGCTACCTGACCAACTCCGAGGGTGAGCGTTTCATGGAACGCTATGCGCCGTCGGCCAAGGATCTGGCGTCGCGGGACGTGGTGTCGCGTTCGATGACCATGGAAATCCGCGAAGGTCGCGGTGTTGGCCCGAATAAGGATCACATCTTCCTGCATCTGGATCACCTGCCGCCTGATCTGCTGCACAAGCGTTTGCCCGGTATTTCGGAATCGGCGAAAATCTTTGCCGGTGTCGATGTGACCAAGGAGCCGATTCCGGTTATTCCGACCGTGCATTATAATATGGGCGGTATTCCGACCAACTATCACGGCGAAGTTCTGACCAAGGTCGGTGACAATGCCGACACCGTGGTGCCGGGCCTGATGGCCGTCGGTGAAGCGGCCTGTGTGTCGGTGCATGGCGCCAACCGTCTGGGGTCTAACTCCCTGATCGATCTGGTGGTGTTTGGCCGTGCCTGTGGTCTCAGGGCCAAGGAAATCGTCAAGCCGAACGTTCCGCATAAGGATATCGGCAAGTCGGCGGTTGATGCGCATCTGGCGCGTCTTGAGAAATTCCGTACGGCATCGGGCTCTACCCCTACGGCGGAACTGCGCCTGAAAATGCAGCGCGCCATGCAGGAGGACGCGGCGGTGTTCCGTACCGAAGAGACCCTGCGTTCGGGCGTTGAGCGTCTGGCGGAAATCTTTGCGGCGTCTGCGGATATCGGCATCAAGGATCGCGGTCTGGTCTGGAATACCGATCTGGTCGAGGCGCTTGAATATGACAACCTGCTCGGTCAGGCGGTAGTGTCGGTCAATTCGGCGCTCAACCGTCAGGAATCGCGCGGTGCCCATGCCCGTGAGGACTTCCCAAACCGTAATGACGAAGAGTGGATGAAGCACACCCTGTCATGGATCGATCTCAATACGGGTAAGGTCAGCATCGATTATCGTCCGGTGCATACCTATACCCTGACCAATGATATTGCCTATATCGCGCCTAAAGCCAGAGTCTATTGATGGATGACAATGACCTAAGCGAAAGTGCAAAAAAACGTGCCGCTCGTACGATCCACCCAATCGTGGAGTTTTTCGAAATTGATGCCGATAATAAATCTGAGAACGATTTTATAAATGTTAGGCAGCCGGATAGAAAACTACTGCAAAAAGACTTAAAGAGTTCAAAGGGTATTTATGCTTTTTACAACTCTGAAATGGAAGTGATATATTTAGGTAAAACTAAGAACAATCTTTACAATGAGATGAAAAATGCCTTCGGGCGTGAAATGGAACATTATAAGCGATTTAAAGTTTCTCATCCTCGTTCAAAGTATAGTCCAGTAAATAATGAAAAGGTAAGACCTATAAGGAGGTCAAAATTTTACATTTGGGAGGCCGCTAAGTACTTCTCTGCTTATGCAATCTCAGATGATGAGCTTATAGATTTGGTCGAGCTAATGATGATTAGGCTTTTTCCAAATGACTTATTAAATGTGCGTATGGAGGGAAATATGACCTTGAAGCCATTGCGGGTAAATGAGAGGGTAGATAATGGTTGAACTGACACTCCCTAAACATTCGCAGATCAAGAATGGCAAGCGTTTCAAGGCCCCCTCGGGCACCAAGAACGTCCGCGTTTACAAGATCTATCGCTTTGATCCGGAAAGCGGTGAAAACCCGCGCTGGGACAAGTATGAGGTGGATTCCAAGGCCCACGGCCCGATGCTGCTTGATGCCCTGATCCACATCAAGAACTCGATCGACTCGACGCTTTCTTTCCGTCGGTCGTGCCGCGAAGGCATCTGCGGGTCGTGCGCCATGAATATCGGTGGACGTAATACCCTGGCCTGTACCAAGGGCTGGGACGAGTTTTCCGGTGAGATTACCATCGCGCCCTTGCCGCACATGCCGGTGGTCAAGGACCTTGTGCCTGATCTGTCGGGCTTCTATGCGCAATATGCCTCGGTCGAGCCTTACCTGCAATCGACCACACCTGATCCGCAGAAAGAACGCCTGCAAAGCCCGCAGAACCGTGACAAGCTGGATGGGCTTTATGAGTGCATCCTCTGTGCCTGCTGCTCGACCTCATGCCCCAGCTACTGGTGGAATCAGGACAAGTATCTTGGTCCGGCGGCGCTCCTTCAGGCCTATCGCTGGATTGCCGATTCACGCGATGACCAGACCAAGGCGCGTCTTGAGGCCCTTGAGGACCCGTTCAAGCTCTATCGTTGCCATACGATCATGAACTGTGCGCAGG
>JBCEBX010000051.1:0-6342 GCA_039206455.1 Asticcacaulis sp. | reverse complement strand
GTTCAGAACTATATGATTGCCAACAACCTGATGAGTGCGCAGGGGGCGACTCTGACGGAGCAGGAGATTTCGAATCTCAGCCAGACTCACGCATCGGTCAAGGTGGATCTGGCCGAAGCCGAGGCGCGTTTAGCGACCGCAAGACGCCAACTGGCGGCGGGGTCTACCGGTGAGGATGTGGGCGAAGCGCTCAATTCACAGGTCATCAAGGATCTGCGTAATCAACGCGCGCAGGTCAGCCGTCGTATCGCGGAAATGGAAAGCCGCTACGGCCCGCTGCACCCTGAGATCATTAAGGCCAAGCGTGAATTGCAGGACATCGATGCTCAGATCAACTCCGAAATTCAGCGCATTATTTCCAATCTTGAGGCGCAGGCTTCGGTTCAACGGCAGCGTGCGGCCTCAGTGGCTGGCAGTGTCGGACAGGCCCGGGGCAAGCTGGTGGGCAATAATCGCGCGCTGGTACGTTTAAATGAACTTCAGCGTGAAGCTGAGGCGTCACGTACACTTTATGAATCCTATCTGGGCCGTTTCAAACAAACCGCTGCGCAGGAAGGTATCGAGAAAACGGATGCGCGTATTGTATCCAAGGCCAGCCTGCCAACGGGGCCGAGCAGTCCCAAGCGTAAACTGGCTCTGATGCTGGCGCTTGTGTGTGGTTTTGGCGTAGCCGTGGCGGCCGTTCTGGTGCGTCGTGCTCTCGATAGTGGACTGGTGACCGGTAGCGATGTTGAGAGCCTGCTTGACCAGTCATATCTGGCCGGTATTGCTGCCGTTGGATCGACCGCAGAGCCCGGCACAAAAATTACTACGGAGCCCCTGCCTTTCATTCAGCAGAAGCCTCTGTCGGTATTTGCGGAAGGCTTCCGCAGTCTGCGGGCGTCGCTGCTCTATTCCCGACTTGGGGGGGACATCAAGGTCATTGCACTGACGTCCTCGCTTCCGGGGGAAGGCAAGACAACAACAGCGGTCTGTCTGGCGCAGGTTATGGTTCAGTCAGGTCAGTCGGTGATTGTTGTCGATTGCGACCTGCGTCGTCGCTCAATCAAGGATGTGCTTGGGGTCGAGGTTGACAAGGGTATGCTGGAGGTTCTGTCGGGCAGTGCAACGCTTGATGAAGCCATTATTACCGATGCCCACGGCGTACATTATCTGCCTCTGGCTAAGTCTGCCTATACACCCAAAGAAGTGTTCGGCAGTGAGGCAATGGATACATTGCTGGCAGAGCTTCGTGAGCGCTACGACACGGTCATTCTGGATACGGCGCCGGTTCTGGCCGTGGTGGATACGCGGATATTGGCGCGTAAGGCCGATATTACCGTAATGTTGCTGCGCTGGCGCAAAACGCCGCGTAAGGCGGTGGCCGGGGCGCTGAATCTGTTGGCAGATTCTGGTGTTCGCGTCGGCGGTGTAGCCTTGACCCAGATCGATGTGCGTGAACAGGCGCGTTATGGTTATGGGGATAACGGCTATTATTACAACGCGTATAAGAAATATTATACCGAGTAAGTTGTACTTTTTTGAGTAAGACAAGGGGTAGCGGATGTCAGATCCATGTGAGCAGGGAAGTAAAAAGTCTTACTTCCTCACGCTGGATTTCATGCGTGGCATAGCGGCCATTTGCGTTGTCGTTTTTCACTGGTGCGACGCTTTTGGTTACCTGTTCTTTGGCTCAAGTCTGTTGGCGGTAGATTTCTTTTTCTTACTGAGCGGTTTTGTGATTGCGAACGCCTATGAAGCCAGACTGAAAAGCGGCTATTCGCTGGTTCGTTTTTTTCTACAGAGGTTGTTGCGTTTATACCCCATGATAATAGCGGGTGCTGTGATCGGGTTTATCTACTTTGCCATGAAGGGCGTTAAAGAGGCGAACGGGTTTGATTTGGAATTGTTTGGGCTTCTTGGGCTTAACCTGCTCATGTTTCCGATGACGCTGGATGCGACCCAGACCATGTTTCCTTTGAATGTGCCGATGTGGTCATTGTTTTTCGAACTCATGGCCTATGTTGCGTTTGCTGTTTTTCTGCTGCGGATAAAGACGGCGCTGTTACTGGCTATTATCCCGGTGATTTTAGTCCCTTATAGCGTTTGTATAATTGCGACTTTTGGCTCAGAGCCTATTACCTTGAATGAGACTGTGTTTAAGTTGTCTTTCTTTTGGCGGCTTAGTTTGTGGTTCATTGCCGGCATATTACTATTCAGGGTCAGGCATATGATTGCCAGAATCAGAATGGGAACGCAGGTATCTGTCTTTGTGCTTGCTTTGCTCATCGGTCTTTTTCTCTTGCCGCGCGACATTCTGGCCTGGTGGCAATATGAACTGCTCACGCTCGTGCTTTTGCCCATGGCCATTATGGCGGGGTTGAAGATTGAGCCGGGTCAGAAATGGAGCCGGTTGGCGCATATGTTCGGGAATCTTTCCTATCCGCTTTATGTCGTACATCTTCCGGTAATGTTCTTTTTAAGCGCGGCGTTGAAAGTCATGGGCGTGGAGGACAGGTTAATGTTGTTCTGGTGGGGTGTGATTATTCTTCCCGTCACCATGCTGTTCGCTTATCTGTTGTATCGGTTCTATGATGCGCCTGTGCGCGCATGGTTGGGGGAGCGTCTGCGCTCCATTGAGGCAAAGCGCGTCGTATGAAAAATATCGTGTTCAACGGCAAATTTCTGACGGCTTCACCGACCGGGGTGCATCGGGTGGCCGAGGAGCTTATTATTGCGCTGGACGGTCTTCTGGATCGCAATGCGGCGGGTGCTATGCCCATGTCGGTCATCGCACCGCAAGGGGCCATGCGGGCACTTGATCTTAGCCATATCGGAGTGCGCCATCAGGGTGCCTTAAGCGGCAAGTTAAAAAACATCCCCTGGGAGCAGGTTAATCTGCCGTTATTAACGCGCGATACGCTGCTGCTCAATCTATGTAATCTGGGACCCGTCTGGCATCGTAATCTCATTACCATGATCCATGATGCACAGGTTTATCTGACGCCGGATTCCTATTCTGCAGGCTTTCGTGCCTGGTACAGGCTGATGCTGCCCATGCTTGGGAAACGCTCATCCAGGATACTGACGGTTTCGGAGTATTCCAAGACGCAGCTGGTAAAATACGGGGTAGCGTCCGCCGACAAGATTGTGGTCATCCATAATGGCTGTGATCAGGTGCTGCGGGTTGTACCGGATCAGGATTTTGTGGCGCGGTCGGGACTCACAAAAGGACGCTTTGTGCTCGCTCTGGCCAATACGCAGGCACACAAGAATATTCAGGTCTTGTTGAAGGCGTTTGCTGCGCCGGAGTTACAGGA
Source organism: Asticcacaulis sp. (assembly GCA_039206455.1). GTDB lineage: Bacteria > Pseudomonadota > Alphaproteobacteria > Caulobacterales > Caulobacteraceae > Asticcacaulis. The sequence continues at coordinate 3,043 of JBCEBX010000051.1, read as the reverse complement.
CATGACGCTCGTATTATTCGGTGCAGCGACACGGAGTGATTTTGAGCGACGGGGGCTAAAGGTGCCGGATAATGTGCAGTTCGTCGGCCGTATTAGCGACGAACAGTTGTCAGGGCTGATGCGCGAAGCCTGTGCATTGGCCTGTCCCTCATTAACGGAAGGGTTTGGTTTGCCCCCGCTTGAGGCTATGAGACTGGGGTGTCCGGCGATTATTGCGCCTTGCGGTGCCTTACCGGAAGTGTGTGGCGATGCGGCCTTGCAAGCCGATGCCCATGATGCCCGTCAATGGGTCAATCATATACGCCATCTGGCTGACGATCCTGAATTCAGCGCGCTTGTAAGTCAGCGCAGTATCGCACAGGCCACGCCTTTTACGTGGGAAGCGGCGGCCCGGCGCCTGCTGGCGGTAATAAACGAGCAGACGGAACCGGCTGTACTGGCGAAAGCTGCGTGATATGACAGGGCTTTACGATGTGGAATTTTCTCTGGCGATCTATAATCGCACGGGGAAGTATTTTATCGGCAAGGATATTATCGATTCCTGTGGCGACCTTATCGGCGATATCTGGTACGGTGCCTCTAAGGGTAAAGTGCCGCCGCCCGGCATAGTGGGCAAGGTCGTGGGGCGCCTTCAGCATATTCAGGTGTTGCAAAACGCGTTAGGTGGCCCGTTAAGCTGGTTGCCGCGACGGACGCCGCCGCGGCCTCTGTTGCATATTGATCCGTTTAGCGTTTTATCGACCCGTTTGCGGCCTGAAGATTTGGTGATCTGCCATGATGTCGGCCCGGTCACAGATCCGGAATTGTTCGATCCCAAGAACAGTCCGGTCTATGATGCAATATATCGGCATATAGCCGAAATCGGGCCGCATATCGTCTTTGTGAGTGAGGCCACGAAGGTGGCGTTTAATCGTCTCTATCCCCACGCGCGTTGCGCCAGTCAGACGGTTATCTATCCGACCATAAAACCGGCAAAGGAAGACGGGGCCATTGAGGCCGTCACGGGGATCGACGGCCCCTATCTTCTGACGGTTGGTGCTTTAGGGACGCGAAAAAATCAAATCCGTTCGATGCGGGCTTTTCAGCGGTCCGGTCTGGCGGCGCAAGGCGTGCGCTATGTACTGTGCGGTTCCCGGGAGCCGGGATACGATGCCGTTTGTGCGGAGGCCGAGCGTACGGAAGGCGTTATCAGGCTGAGCTATGTTTCTGATGCGCAGTTGACCTGGCTATACCGTAACGCCAGAGGCTTCGTTTTGCCAAGTCTTCTGGAAGGGTTTGGCATGCCCGTGGCCGAAGCGATTGGCCATGGACTTGTGCCTCTGGTCAGTAAGGACAGCGTGCTTGAAGAAGTGGCCGGTGAAGGCGCGTTGACCGTCGATCCGCTGGATGGAGACGACATTGCCAGCGGCATGACAGCATTGGTAGTGATGGGCGCTGACGAACGGGCGCAGCGTGTGCAGTTGTTGCAGCAATCCATCAGGCGCTTTGATGGTGCCGTAATCTCCTCACAGTGGCGGGATGCCTTAAAGGCAATGAGCGGTCAGGCTCAGGCCTGAGAGGCGACGAACAAAATCCCCAGAACGATCAGGCCGACGCCGATAGCTGTGCCCGGTGAGACGGTCTCGCCGAACAGGGTCAGTCCGGCTATTACGGTCACGCCGATTCCTAATGCGACGAAGGGATAGGCGGACGACAAGGGGACTTTGGACAGGACGAACAGCCAGACAACGGCGCTCAGGCCGAAGCAGAACAGGCCACCTATGACCAGCGGCGAAGTGATGACCGTCAGCAATATGGTCAGGGCATCACCGCTTTGCAGGCTTTTTTGCATGGTTGGCGCGATCATGCCTTTTTTCAGGATGATCTGTGAGCCTGAAGACAGGGCGACGCTCAGAAGAATAAACAGGATAAGTTGCGGGTTCATGGGGTACCGGGAATTACAGGGCTTGGCAGCGTTCGACATCGGCTGGGGAGAGTGGACTATAGTCCGGGCGAGTATCGCGGCTTGGCTCAGTTTTGATGATGTCCCATGACTGATAGGTTTTGACTGAGTCGAGTTGCGACAGGCATCCTGCCGTATCAATAGTGGATTGAAGGCGGTCTATGTTGTTCATTGTGCCGAACACGATCACCACAGTGGCCAGAACGGCGGCTATATGCCGGAAGGGACTGAACCACGCACAGGCGGCGATGAGGACCAGAAGCGGCAGATAATGTAAACTATAGAGGAAGGTTACCTCGCCGTAGACACTGTGCAGAAGACTCTGGAACAGCAGCATCAGGCCGACTCCGATAAGGGGCAGCCTGAGCGGGCGGTGACGTATGGCACCCCATACGCCCAAACCGAAAAGAATGACCCAAGCCACGGTCGCTATGACCGGAGACAGTTCCCCTGTGGGGAAACCGGACGTCTGGTTGGTCGTGACGATCTCAATAGAGTTTTGCACTTCGATGGTTGCAGGCATGGCAATAATCGTTGTGACATACAGGCTGCGCAGATTATTCAGGGGCTGCCAGCCGCTTTCGTAGCTGCCCTGTGCCTGCATGGCGGGCTGGGTGAAGTTGGCTTCACGCATCAGGGGGATGGGGTTGAAGAAATAGGCGGCTTTTTCAAAAAGCGGGTTCTGGATAATCGAAACCACGCCTACGAAACCGAGCGCTGCGGTACAGATCAAAAGGAAGGGTTTGAGTTTCTGACGAACCGCTGTGGCGATGATGCCGAAGATCCAGTTGGGTGTCGTCAGGCCCAGCGTCAGGACATTGGCGGTGATCCAGCTTAGGGCCGTACTCTGGCGGATGCGGAACATCAGGAACAGGGCCAGAAGTATGCTGAAACAGGCAAAGGGGAAAAGCTCAATGACCGAACTCCAGAAGACAAAACAGGCGCTGGAGATAAACAACAGGGTGAACAGGCCGCCGATCAGGCGCGGCAAGCCCAGCAGACGCAGTATGAGGCTGAAAAGGGCGGCATTGAGCGCCGAAATCGTAACGACCAGCACCTTGGCGGCGGTCAGTGGGGCCAAACCGGTCAGGGTCAGAAAAG
>JBCEBX010000050.1:0-6342 GCA_039206455.1 Asticcacaulis sp. | reverse complement strand
TCCTTATGCTGCGGGAAGGGGTTGAAGTCGCGGCGGATGCGCGCTTCGCCCGAGACATTGAGGCCTGAGCCGACTGCGCCATAAAGGAAGCGGGCATTGACGCTGACGGCGCGGGTTTCGTCGGCGGTCAGGGCCTGTTTGGCATTGGCTTCGACATCGACGCCGAGACGCTGTGGCGCGAAGTCTTCGACCGCAAAGGACAGATTGCCGGAATCGCCGTCAATGCCTTCGATCTCAAGGCGGGCGCGCCACTGACCGCGCGGGGCGGTGGACGGCAGGCTGATATTGGCCAGTGCAAAGCCCTGAGGGGTTTTGTCAAACGGGAAGCGGAAGGCTTCGACGCCGGAGGGGCGGGTAATGACCAGCGCGCCTTTGCGGTCCTTGATGGCCTTACCGGCATTGTCACGCACCAGCGCCACCAGACGCACGGTCTCGCCCGGGCGGTAGATGCCGCGATCCGTGTACAGGAAGCCGTCAACCATGCCGGAGGTGACGCGGCCTTCGGTCAGGTCTGAGCGGCCTTCGACGCCACGACCGGAGAAATCGACCGGTGAGCTGTTGATGTCGGTGGCGGTGAAATCATCGGCGGGGCCATAGGCCATGATCATGCGCGGCGTCAGGGCGTCTTCGCCCTTGAGGAGCGCCTTGGGGAAGTTGACGCGGCCGTCACTGCTGGTGCGGGCCTCGCCCAGTTCTTCGCCGTTTTGCGCCACGAGGGTGACGCGCACATTATTCACCGGTTTGGCCGATTTCAGCGAGCGCACAACGACATCGACGCCTTGCGAACCGCTATAGGTGGTCAGGGCGAGATCGGTGAACAGCACCCAGCGGCGGGCCTGTGCCGGTTGGTCGTTTGGTTTCTTGTCACGGCCACCGGAAGCGTCACGCACCTTGATGACATAGGCACCGGCTTTCAGATCCTTGAGGACGGCCCCCAGCGGGAAGACGGTCGTGACCCGTTCACCGGCATTGCCGCGCACAGGCACCGTGCCTGACCAGACCTTTCGGCCTTCGCCATCGGGGCTGTCGTCTGACCAGGGGCCGTCATAATTGTAGTCACCTTCGGCGACAGGATCGGGCGCAGACAGGGTTTTGCGTACCAGATTGCGGTCGGCGACGCGCCAGACCTCAAAAGCCAGAGATGACACATTGAGCGTTTCGACGGCCACGCCATCGGCATCTTCGCGCGGCAGGATGACGCCATTGCCTGCGAAACCGACATAGGGCGGCTTTTCGCCAAAGGCAAAATCGATATCAGCATTGGCTTTTAAGGTGTCCTTGCCATCTGACGGCAGGCCCTTAAGGACGGTGATGCGGCGGTCGGTAAAGCCAAAGCCGCTGACGCAGAGTTCGGAACCCTTAACTGAGACGGCGGGTTTGGAGGGCAGTTCAGGCGAGACCAGCACATAGTCGCCATAGGATTTCGAGGCATCAAGCGGCTTTGAAAATTCGATACAGGCAGCAGGCGTGGCGCCCGACAGGTCAAGGCGGTGCTTCCAGACGGCGAAACCGGCGGGTTTGCGGTCAACGGCGCGGGGGGCATCCTTGTCGCGGGGCTTACCGAACAGGCCGCTGACGGATTCACTGACCGATACGGAATCCTTGCTGGGCCGGAAACCGCCTTCGGTGGCCTTGGCGGTCAGAAAACCTATGCTGAAGCCTGAGATCAACACCGCCGCTGCGCTGGCGATTACGGTACGGTTGCGCCAGTCGATCATGTGGCTGCCTCTGTTTTTAATAGCAAAATAGGTGAATAAAATTGTTGGAGACTGAAACGCGGAAAGGGGAAAAGATCAAGTCAAATTATCTTTTTACCGTACAAAGCCTATGGGTATCGCTGCGTTAAGACTTTTGTAAAGGAAGCACCCTAACCCTTTCATCATATGAATCGTTACTTCCCTATCGGAACCCCGATCCTAACACAAAGTGACAGGTTAAGCGTTTGAGCCAGTTTTCCCGTGTATTGGCCCTTGTTGTCGATGATAACCACTATATGCGGGTTATCGTAAGTACCATGCTGCGCTCTATGGGGATCGTCCATATCCGTGAGGCCTCAGATGGGGCGGAGGCGCTTGAGATCGTGCGCGACTGGCGGCCCGATGTCATTATTCTCGATCTGGTGATGGAAACCATTGACGGCATTGAGTTCACACGGCTTTTGCGCACGGGCGTCGATAGTCCGCACCCCTATGTGCCGATTATCATGATGACCGGCCACACCGACCGTTCGCATGTCATTGCCGCGCGGGATGCGGGGGTGAATGAATTTGTCGCCAAACCTTTGACGGCGCGGGCGCTGATCGACCGGATGAAAAGCGTGATCGAGAACGAACGGGCCTGGGTTAAATCAGCCGGTTATACCGGGCCTGACCGTCGTCGTCGCCGGACCGCGGATTATAAGGGCCCGTTCCGGCGTTCGTCCGATAAGGCGATTATGGATTAGGCTATTTTATCGCACCTGTTTCACATGAAATAGGTATCGCCAAAGATAGGCGGATGTTCTAAAACCAGCCGCATGAACGATATGTCTTCTAATGATCCGGTGAAAACCTCTCCGTTTGGTTTTCGTGATGTTGAGGCCACCGAAAAGGTCAGCCTTGTGCACAACGTCTTCAGGTCGGTGGCGTCGAAATATGACCTGATGAATGATGTCATGTCCGGTGGCGTGCATCATATCTGGAAGGATGCCGCCTGCGCCAAGCTTAATCCGCAACCCGGTGAGGTGATCATCGACTGTGCCGGTGGTACGGGGGACATTGCGCGGCGTCTGGCGAAGCTGGCGCGTAAGGCCAAGGCACGGCGTTACGGCGCTTCAGGCGGCAAGGACGTTCAGATCAATATTATCGACTATAATCAGGCGATGATTGAGGCGGGTATCGCCAAGGGCACTGAACCTGAGATCACCTGGTCGGTGGGGGATGCCATGAATCTGGCGATCCCTGACAACAGCGTCGATGCCTATATTATTTCGTTCGGTATCCGTAATGTTTCGGATGTGCAGGGCGCGCTTAATGAAGCCAAGCGGGTACTGAAACCCGGTGGGCGTTTCTTCTGCCTTGAGTTCTCGCATCCGACGACAGGTCTGGTTGAGAATTTTTACGAATTCTATTCATTCAAGGTCATTCCGTTCATGGGGCAGCTTATCGCCAATGATCGGGAGTCCTATCAGTATCTGGTGGAAAGTATTAAGCGCTTCCCCGATCAGAATACCTTCAAGGGCATGATCGAGACCGCCGGTTTCAAACGGGCAGGCTATACCAACTTCACCGGCGGCGTCTGTGCGCTGCATTACGGGTGGGCGTAAGGGCTGTGTTTGGTTCGTTCGGGCGTCTGATTAAGGCCGGTTTCCTGCTTCTGCGCGAAGACGTGCTCATCCCGCGCGAACTGTCGCATCATCTAAGTCCGCCCGCGCGGTTTTTTGGCGGGAGTTTACGTTTCTGGTTTGCCCGTCGCGGTATTCAGGATCGCGTGGGCCTACGCTATGCACGGGCGTTTGAAAGTCTGGGGCCAGCCTTTATCAAGCTGGGACAGGTCTTATCGACACGGGGCGATATTTTTGGCCCTGAGTTTATCCGTGACCTGGCGCACCTTAAGGACCAGTTGCCACCGTTTGAAGACGCGGTGGCGCGTCGCCTGATCGAGGAAGCGCTGGAGCAGCCGGTTGAGACGATCTTTGCCGAATTCGGTGAGGTGATCGGGGCGGCGTCCATCGCTCAGGCGCATCGGGCGGTGCTCAAGGACGGGCGCAAGGTGGCGGTGAAGATACTCCGCCCGCGTATTGAGCAGATCATCGCCGATGACATTGCCATGATGCGGCTGGCGGCGAAGTTGATTGCCTTTTTCTCACCGGCCTCGCGGCGTCTGGAGCCGGAAGCCTTTGTTGATACGGTGGCGCAATCCTTATTACTTGAGCTTGATCTCAGGCTTGAGGCGTCGGCGGCGGATGAACTGGGGGCCATTATCAATGCCGAGCCCTATATGTCAGCGCCTAAGGTGGTGTGGCATTATGTGGCGCGGCGCGTGATTGTGGTGGAGTGGGCCAATGGTATCCCCTTGAGCCGCCCTGAGGCGCTGTTGCTGCCGGGGATCGACCCCAAGGGCATGGCCGATAATCTGATCCGGTCGTTCCTGTCACAGGCGCTCAATCACGGGGTGTTCCATGCCGACCTGCATGAGGGTAATCTGTTTGCGCAGGCACCGGATCATCTGACGGCGATTGATTTTGGCATTATCGGGCGGCTGAAACCGGCGGAGCGGCTGTATCTGGCGGAGATGCTGTGGGGATTCCTGCGGCGTAACTATCGCCGCGTCGCCGAGGTACATTTCGAAGCCGGATATGTGCCGCGCCATCACAATGTCGAAGCCTTTGCGCAGGCCTTGCGCGCGGTCGGTGAGCCGGTGCTGGGCAAGGCGGCGACCGAAGTCTCCATGGGGCGTTTGCTGACGCAGTTGTTTGAGATCACGGCGCAGTTTGACATGCACCTCAGGCCGGAACTGGTGTTGCTGCAAAAGACCATGGTTAGTGTCGAGGGTGTGGCGCGCAGGCTTTATCCTGAACATGACATCTGGGAGGCGGCGCGTCCGGTGGTCAGGGAATTTATTTCCAAGGAACTGTCGCCGGTGGCTGAGGCGCGGCGGTTGTTCGACAAGCTGGTGCAGCGTCTTAAGGACGATGATCCGGCCGAGCGTCAGGCACGCGATCAGGCCTTATTGTTGCTGGTGCGATCAGAGTTAAAGCAGAGCCGCAGCCTGTCGGTACTGGCGGTGGTGACAGCGGCACTGGCGTTGGGGGTTATGGTGTGGGTGGCGTTGGTATAGACAAGCTGTCGAACGGGGGCAACGCCATGCTCGGACTGACTTCGATGATTTCGGCGCTGACTATGCCCTCGCGGACAAACGGGTCGGCCTGAACGCGCACTTCGGCTTCTTCAAGGCTGAGAGCGTGGGCCAGAATGACGCCACCGCCTGCGGGTTTCAGGCTGCCACTCATAAGGAAAACGCCTTCGGCAAACCCTTGTTTCAGCCAGAGTTTGTGCGCCTCCATGAAGGCGGGGGCTTTATCCTTATGGGCGGCAAAACGCAGAAATATAATGAACATCCGCTTATCCTTTCACGTCAATGAGATCATTCAGCCAGTTGTCCATCAGGCGTACCTCTTCGTGGACAAAGGCTTCGTCCTGAAAGCTCTGGGCCAGTGTGGCGACACCCTGACTGCGCATCAAAAGATGCATGGCGAGGCTATCGGCGCGCTCGGTTAGCCCAAGTTCAGTGAACTGACCGGATAGCCACAGGCGGAACAGGGTGAAAAGACGGGTGGCATGGGCCAATGCGGGATGCTGCTGCTTGCTAAGTTCGCTGCATAAGGTGCCAACCGGACAGCCGTGTTGCATGATTTTTGTCTGGTTGCGCACAAGGATATGTATGAACAGGCGGATGCGATCGACAGGTGTTTTCCCTTCGGCCTGCCATTGCGCCAGCATGTCCTGTGTAAAGGCCAGACGACGGAGAATGACCGCCTCGAGAATCTCGTCCTTGGTCTTGAAATGGTAATAGAAATTACCGCGTGAAATGCCCACCTTCTCCGCAATATTGGCAAAGGAAGTCGCTTCAAATCCTCTTTCGTAAAAAAGGCGGTCAGCGGTTGCGATAATCGTTTCTCGGGTAGGGGCTGACATGGCTTATACCGATTAGGTCAATTGTCCTAATTACTAGGTCATTCGTCCTAATTGGTCAAGGGGTTCAGTTTTCGCGGATGGTGCGGCGACCGGCTTCGATCTGTTTCTGTTTTTGCCAGTAGTCGGCGCCGTTATCCGGCCGGAACATGGTGCGCGGCGCACCGGCTTTGGTCATGACGGCAAAGATGTTTTGCGGGCGGTTATAAAAAAGCGTGTCGCCATTATTGCGCATCAAGGTTTCGGTGCCTTTGGGCGGGGCGTGGACAAAGCCATGCACCAGAGACAGCCAGTGCTCATAAGACTGTGCGCCAAAGGCATGGCCATGTTTTTCATAATGATAGGTGGCATTTTCGTATGCCGTATATTGCCGGTTCGATGACCACAGTGGCCAATCGCCGTAACGGGTACGGGTGATTTTAATATCATCATTGGCCGGTGCGGTGGTCGCTTCGGGGGTAATTTCCACCGGTGGCGGAGCACTGTCGGGTGTCGCCGGTGCTGTGGCGTGACGGGCGGGGGCGGTTTGTTCGGTGGGCGAAGCGCCCTGACCATCAGGTAAGACCGCGCTGGGGCCCGCATCACAGGCCGCCAGTAAACAGAGGCCGATAAAAGCCAAAAAGCGTTGTGCGATTGTCATTCCTGCCCCATATACAAACCAGACTGATCC
>JBCEBX010000049.1:0-6386 GCA_039206455.1 Asticcacaulis sp. | reverse complement strand
TCAATGAACAAGGGCCGCAGCGGCTCAAGCGCCCGGGCGAGCTGTTTGGCCATTGGCTTATGTACGCGACCATGGAAATCAAGACCGGCATCCATACCCTCGGCCTTTACCGCTTCCAGTCGCTGCACGGTGGCATCCAGCGATCTGGGCGAATCGAGCCAGCCCATCTCCTCTGTGCCGTTCATCTTGACGCAGTTAAAGCCTTGCGCCTTACGCACACGCGCCGCCTCAACGACGTCAGACGGGCGATCGCCGCCGATCCAGGCATAAACCGGTATCCGGTCGCGTACACGACCGCCCAGCAATTGGTGCACGGGTACACCGAGCGCCTTGCCCTTCAGATCCCAAAGCGCCTGATCAAGCCCCGAAAGCGCAGACATAAGCACCGGCCCGCCGCGATAAAACCCAAGGCGATAGGCCGTCTGCCAGATATCTTCGATACGGTCAGGATCAGCGCCAATGAAGCGTTCCCGCAAGGACGCAAAGACACCCTGTACCGCTTCGGTATGCCCCTCAAGCGAAGCCTCACCCCAGCCAACCATGCCGTTATCGGTTTCAACCCGCACGAACAGCCAGCGCGGCGGTACGGGGAAAAGCTCGATGGACTTAAGGGACGCGTTTAGTAAGGTTGCGCGATTGGGCAACGGTGACGATTGATCTGGCATGGGGAGCACCCTGAGGAGGGAAGGGGTCTGTGACGCGCGTCTTTTCGACCCTGACTATAATGCAGGGAGGTTAATGTGGTGCCTGTGTAGTGTCAAGAATCTAGTATTATAAATATTATTTCACGTAACCAGCTGTATCTTCACCCATCAGCGCGAACACGCCTTGAATCAGATCAAACATGGCCTTGCGCGCAGCGACCGGATCACCCGACAGAATGGCCTTGGCTACCTTGTCATGATCCCTGGCGCTGGCTCTGTGGACACCCTTTAACTTGTTTGTCCGCTGGATACTGACGTGCAGGGCCGTTGAGATCATCTCACGCAGTTGCAGGTAAAAGCGGTTGCCACTTGCCTTAAGGACAGAGACATGAAATTCGATATCAGCGGACAATGGGTCGTCGTCACCGTTTTCCGCTGCATACATCCGCTCAATGGCGCGGGAAATGTCGCGTCTATCCTCTGCCGTGGCGTTCAGAGCGGCCAAAGCGGCAGCGCCCGGTTCGACATCGAGCCTGATCTGTGTGAATTCAACAAGTAACTTCATAGAGAACTTGCGTTCAAGCAGCCACCTCAGGACGTCCGGATCAAACAGATTCCAGTCATGCTCCTGCGCAATACGAATTCCCTGACGCGGGCGTGTCGAAATAAGCCCCTTGGCCACCAGCATCTTGACGGCTTCCCGAACGACCGTGCGCGCGGCACCATAGTGTTCGCACAGGGCGCTTTCGCTAGGGAAGGCGGCGTCGCTGAACCGCCCGGTGACAATGCCCGCCCCGAGATCTTGCACGATGCTTTGTGTAACACTGGTGGTGATGATGGGCGAGCGCATGAAAATCCAGTAAAAACCTATCCCATAAGGATATTACAAACGCCTGATTTACTCAAATAATTGTTTTTGCGCGAAGTTTTCATTTTCCGCAACCGCGTATGCACCATCAGCGTTGACGGCAGTATATGTGAAGTTTCCTGAATAAACGCACCGATAGAACGCCCACGACGCAAGCGCCATTTAACTTATTTATAATATCAATATTGACCTGTGGCGGTGAATTTGGCTTATATGCTCCGTGTGCCCTTGCGGTTGCGCGTAAGCACCTATCGTAATCAAAAAAAGCTTCAGGGACCGTTCATGCATATCCTCTCCGACAGCCCCCCTGATTCCGGCGGTACGCCGACCCAATACCGCTTCAATCTCGGTTACATCTGGATGATCTCCGCGATTGCGGCGCTTGGGGGACTGCTCTTTGGGTACGACTGGGTGGTGGTTGGTGGCTCAAAACCTTTCTACGAGCCCTATTTTCACCTGACGACTGAGGCACAGATCGGCTGGGCCAACAGCTGTTCCTTGCTGGGCTGCCTGCTGGGCTCGATCATCAGCGGCCTCCTCAGCGACCGGATCGGACGCAAGAAGCTTCTTATATTGACGGCTATTCTGTTCGGTGTGTCTTCGATTTTCACCGGTTGGGCCACGAACTTTGATATCTTCGTTTTCTGGCGCATCCTTGGCGGCGTGGCCATTGGCATCGCCTCCAATATCTCACCGACCTACATTGCCGAACTCGCGCCGGCGGCCTGGCGCGGACGACTGGTGACCATGAATCAAATGACCATTGTGATCGGTATTCTGGGCGCGCAGGTCGTTAATTTCCTCATCGCAGGTGACGTTAGCGGCATGGATCACGCCGCTATTCGCGAGTCATGGCAGGGGCAGTTCGGCTGGCGCTGGATGTTTACCGCCGTAGCCGTGCCCTCGGTTATCTTCTTCATTCTGGCCTTTTTTGTACCCGAAAGCCCCCGCTGGCTGATGAAGGTGGGTAAGCGCGCGCAGGCCACGTCGATCCTGCAAAAAATTGGCGGTCAGACCTATGCCGACGATCAGATCAGGGAAATCGACAACGGCTTTACGCGTGAGCGCAGTGAAAAAGGCTCGTTGGGCGAACTGTTCTCTCCGGCAGTTATCGGCCTGCTTCTGACAGGTATCGGTCTGGCGGTGCTTCAGCAGTGGAGCGGCACCAATGTCATCTTTAATTATGCCGAAGAAATCTACCGCAGCGCTGGCTATGACCTGAGCGGTGTGATGTTCAACATTGTCATCACCGGTGCCATCAATCTGGCCTTCACGCTCGTGGCTACAGCTACGGTTGATAAGCTGGGGCGTCGCACCCTGATGCTGTGGGGTTGCGCGGCGATTACCATCATGCACGCTCTGCTGGGCGGGGCTTTCTACCTTGGCATTACCGGCCCGATCGTCCTGCTTCTGACCCTTGGGGTTATTGCCGCCTATGCCATGTCTCTGGCACCGGTTACCTGGGTAATCCTGTCTGAAATCTTCCCGAACCGGATACGCGGGGCGGCCATGTCTATTGCAGTGTCTGCCCTATGGATTGGCTGCTTCATTGTCACCTACACCTTCCCGATCCTGAACCAGCGCCTCGGCGCAGCGGGAACCTTCTGGTGCTATGGCGTGATCTGCCTTCTGGGCTTCCTGTTCATCGCCGCCCGCGTGCCGGAAACCAAGGGCAAATCCCTCGAAGAGATCGAGGCGGCTCTGGCGCACAAAAAGCCCCGGTAATGCCCCCCCGGCAGGCTCAGGCCGGGGCGGTAGCTTGCAGAGGGCCGGTGACGGGTGTGATCGGCACGGGCGTGCGGGTGGCAATAAATTCAGGACGTGGCACCGGTGCGCCAAACGGTGCCTGCAAAGGGTTTGACACGGCATTATAGACCATGAAGGCATTGGCGCGGGGCAGGGGCGTGATATTGCCGTTTGAGCCGTGCATGATATTGCAATCGAAAATGACCACGGTGCCCGCCTTTCCGGTCGGGGCCACAATGCCGTGCTGCTCAACCATCTCGGCCAGACTGAGATCGTCCGGCACGCCGTACTCCTGCTTACGCAGGGAGGACAGGTAGTGATCCTCAGGCGCTTCTCCGACGCAGGTCAGGAAGGTTTTGTGCGACCCCGGAATGAGCATCAGCGGCCCGTTATGCGGTGTGTTTTCTGCCAGCAGCACCGACATGGACAAGGCACGCATCCGTGGCATTCCGTCCTCGACATGCCAGGTCTCAAAATCCGAATGCCAGTAAAACTCCTTACCCTGAAAGCCGGGTTTGTAGTTCAGGCGGGACTGGTGAATATAGACCTGATCATTCAGCAGAAACTGCGCGATACCGGCCAGCCGGGAATCTTCCGCTAGTCGTCTGATCAGAGGGTTTTGTGTGTGAATGCGAAAAATCGAGCGCACCTCGTCTGAGGCCGGTTCGCGGATAATGGTCTGGGGCTCAAGGCGGGCGGGGTCGGCCAGCAAACCGGCTGTCTCGGCCTGTAAGGCTTCGATTTCTTCGGAGGCAAACAGGTTCTCCAGCACCAGGTAGCCGTCTTGGTCGAACTGTTCGGCCTGCGCCCGCGTAAGCGGCGCATCGGGGTGCCATTCGCTATGAACCACGCGGTCATGGCGCGGCAGCTTTTCCGGCTGCGGGCGGCAGCGGGAGGGATAATAGTCCAGAGTCATTTTATAGTTCTTTCAGTCCGTGGTCGCCAGTCCGGCGGACACAAGATCCGTCTCTGCCGGATAGGCGCCGGTGTCATCATGCACTTCGCGGCCGGTCACCGGCGGATTGAACACGCACGCGGTGACGATGTCGGTTTTCGGGCGCACAATATGCCGGTCATGATTGTTCAGCACATAGAGCGTACCGGGGGACAGCTCATGCACCTCTCCGGTCGCCAGATCTTCGATCGTGCCTTCGCCCTGAAGGACAAACACCGACTCCAGATGGTTGCGGTAGTGCATCTGAAGCACCTTACCGGCGTACATGGTGGTGATATGGAAGGAAAAGCCCATACCATCATCTTTGAGCAGCAGGCGCGCACTTTCCCAGCCATCCGTAGTGACATTACGCTCAGACGCGCGAATGGCATCCAGTTTACGAATAATCATGTGTTCTGCGCCCCTTATTCAGCCGCAACCGTCAGATGGGTAGCCAGAACGCTGTCGATACAGTCCTCGAGAATATCGAGACCTGCGGCCAATACGGCATCGTCAATGGTCAGGGGTGCGAGCACCTTAACGATTTCATCGTGCGGGCCGCTGGTTTCAATAATCACACCTCTGGCAAAGGCCCGCTTGGTAATCTGGGCGGCAATATCGCCTGAACCGACATCTATGCCGCGCATCATGCCGCGCCCGCGTGTCGTCAGCTCGTTTCTCTCGGCCATACGCTCAAGCTGCGTCGCCAGCAGGTCACCTCGACGCCTGATATCGGCCTGAAACCGGTCATCCGCCCAGAAATGGCGCAAGGCAGCCGTAGCGGTAACAAAGGCGTGGTTATTGCCTCTGAACGTACCGTTGTGCTCACCCGGCTCCCACTGGTCAAGTGTCGGATGGAAAAGGGTCAGGGCAAAGGGCAGGCCCATGCCCGACAAGGATTTGGCCAGTGTCACAATATCAGGCTTGATACCCATATCCTCAAAGCTGAAGAACGTACCGGTACGCCCGCAACCGGCCTGAATGTCGTCAACAATAAGCAAGGCCCCGTGTGCCTTGGCTATGGCGGCGATGCGTTGCAGCCAGCCTTTAGACGCGGCATTAAGCCCGCCTTCGCCCTGAACGGTTTCCACCAGAATGGCCGCGGGACTATCCAGTCCGCTTGAGGGGTCTGACAGGCGCTGCTCAAGCAGGGCGGCGGTATCAATGTCAGGGCCGTAATAACCGTCATAGGGCTCGTGGCTGACGTGATTGAGCGCAATGCCTGCGCCGCCGCGTTTTTCGGCATTGCCGGTGCAGGCCAGCGCGCCCAACGTCATGCCATGGAAGCCGTTGGTAAAGGCGATGACGTTCTGACGCCCAGTAACCTTGCGCGCCAGTTTAAGCGCGGCTTCGACAGCGTTCGTGCCGGTCGGGCCGGTAAACATCAGCCGGTAATCGAGCCCCCGCGGCTTCAGGATCAGATTTTCAAACGTCCTGAGGAAGGTCGCCTTGGCGTCCGTATGCAGATCAAGGCTGTGGGTGATGCCGTCTGCGCTGATGTAATCGATCAGCGCCTGTTTCAGCACCGGATGGTTGTGGCCATAGTTGAGGGTGGAACAACCGGACAGGAAATCGAGATAGCGCCCCTCCTTATTGTCATACATCCATACGCCTTCAGCGCGATTGAACTGACGCGGCATGGCGCGGGCATAGCTGCGCACGCGGGATTCGCGACGTTCATAGAGGGTAATGTCGGGGATTGTTTTGCTCGGTTCGGGTTGGATAGTCATCGGAACTCCTGTGCCGTTCATACAAAGCCGCCAGATGCCGGTATAAGAGTCACCAGATGTTCGGTGTCATGACGACCGGCAAAATGGGCGTCGCGTTCAAAGTGGGGGTGGTGCGTGAGGCGGGCGTCATAGCGGCGGGCAAGGGCGTGAAACACAGCCCATGAAGCCGCATTACCCGGCGTGATGGTCGTAATAAGCTGACTGACACCGCGCAGTTCGGCGCGTTGTAAAAGCGCGCCCAGCATCCGCATCGCCAGACCTTCGCCGCGCGCGGACGGGCTGACGGCCAGTTGCCAGACGAAAAACTGTTCGGGCGTTTCGGGCGGACGATAGCCGGATATCCAGCCGATGATTTCCCCCTTGCGTTCCGCCAGCACACAGGTGCCCGCGAAATGCGTGCATTGCAGCAAGTTGCAATAGGCAGAATTGTTATCAAGGGGCGGGCAATGGGCAATAAGCCTGGT
>JBCEBX010000048.1:1099-6436 GCA_039206455.1 Asticcacaulis sp. | reverse complement strand
AGCAAACGGGCTGTGACATCTATGCCAAGGCCGAGTTTCTTAATCCCGGTCAGTCGATCAAGGACCGCGCGGCCCTGTGGATCATCCGCGATGCCGAAGCCAAAGGTCTGCTGCGTCCCGGTGGTACGATTGTCGAAGGCACGGCAGGTAATACCGGCATCGGTCTGGCGCTGGTCGCCAATGCGCTCGGCTATAAGGCGGTTATCGTTATTCCGCGTACCCAGTCTCAGGAAAAGAAGGATGCGATACGCCTTCTGGGGGCGCAACTGATCGAAGTCGATGCCGTGCCCTATTCCAACCCTGACAACTATGTGCGCTATTCCGGTCGTCTGGCCGAAGAACTGGCGAAAACCGAAGCGGGCGGAGCCATCTGGGCTAACCAGTTCGACAATGTTGCCAACCGTCAGGCGCACATCGATGCCACGGCCCCGGAAATCTGGGAACAGACCGGCGGCAAGGTCGATGGCTTTGTCGCGGCAGTTGGTTCCGGCGGAACGCTGGCCGGTATCGCGGCAGGCCTTAAGGGCTTTAATCCGGACATCAAGATCGGTCTGGCCGACCCTTACGGGGCGGCGCTCTATAGCTATTACACCACCGGTGAACTGAAATCCGAAGGCAGCTCAATTACCGAAGGTATCGGTCAGGGCCGCATTACCGCCAATCTTGAGGGCTTTACGCCGGACTACAGCTATCGTGTGGCTGATGCGGAATGGCTGCCGGTGCTCTATGATCTGGATCGCCACGAAGGTCTGGTGGTCGGTGGATCGTCAGCGCTGAATGTCGCCGGTGCCATAAAACTGGCCAAAGACCTCGGGCCGGGCAAGACCATCGTCACCATCCTGGCCGACTATGGCAACCGCTATGCCTCAAAGATTTTCAACGCCGAATTCCTGCGTGAAAAGGGCCTGCCCGTTCCGCCCTGGTCAGAAGGCTGAACCGTCAGATATGCAGAGCCTTGATACCCCGTCAGATGTTTTGCGCGGCAAAGACCGGACGGTCCTGCGTGCGAGCGCTGGTGGGCGTGTCACCGCTGGCCTGCTGGCGCAACCAGTCCATGAAACGGGTCTGGGCCATCGACGGGTCGCGGGTCTGCGGCCACACCAGATAATAGCCAAAACTAACCGGTGCGTCCTTTTCGTTGAACAGCACCTTAAGGCGACCGGCCCTGAGGTCGGCCTCGGCAATGGTGCGTTTAGCCAGCGCCACGCCCCGACCGGCGACGGCGGCCTCAATGACCATATGGCTCTGGTTGAAACGCGGGCCGCGCGCAGCATCGACATCGTCAACGCCATGCGCCTTGAGCCACATGGCCCAGTCGGGGCAGGACGGGTCAGTGTCGGCGGAAATATCATGCAGAAGCACATGGTGCGCCAGATCAGCCGCCTTGCGGATCGGCGCAGCGTCATAAAGGGCGGGCGAGCAGACTGGAATGACGGATTCTTCCAGCAGATGCTCGACATGCAGGTTGCTGTAGTTCCCGTTACCGTAACGGATCGCCAGATCAATGTCGGAGACCGCAAAATCGGTCGGCGACATGTCGGCGGAGATCCACACATCGATATCGGGATTGGCCAGCGAGAAATCGCCCAGACGTGGCATCAGCCACTTGGCGGTGAAGCTCGGGGCCGCCGAGACGGTCACGCGGCCCTTTTGTTGGGTCTGCTTCATCACACGCGTCGCCTCGAACATTTTCTCAAAGGCTTCCTTGAGAATCAGCGCAGAGGCGCGACCGGCATCGGACAAAACGACGCGACGACCATCGCGGACAAACAGTTCAACCCCCACATGCTCCTCAAGCAGGCGAATCTGCTGAGACACAGCGCCGGGAGTGACAAACAGTTCCTCCGCCGCGTGCTTGAAGCTTTCGTGGCGGGCGGCGGCTTCGAACACTCGAAGCGCCGAAAGGGGCGGCAAACGGTCGCGGGACATGTGATAAATCTAAACAAATGGCAGTTAAGCCATTTATATAAGCCATCTTTTGTTTAATAAAACTAATCTGTGAGTGTTTCGGAGAAAAAAATGAGCGAGACCAGCCCTTCATCGTCCCCCACTGAGCGGATCGAAGTCCTTGAGCCGGGACAGTCATGGGAAACCGACGCCATCATTATCGGCGCCGGGCCTGTCGGGCTGTTCGCTGTGTTTGAGCTGGGGCTTCTGGATATCAAGGCCCATCTGGTGGACATTCTCGATAAGGTCGGCGGCCAGTGCGCCGAGCTTTATCCGGAAAAGCCGATCTACGACATCCCGGCCTGGCCGATCATCACCGGCCAGCAGATCACTGATCGCCTGCTCGAGCAGATCGAGCCGTTCGGAGCCAAATATCACTTAAGCGAAATGGCTGTGGCTATCGAAAAGCTTGAGCAGGAAGATGGTTCCATCAAGTGGAAGCTGACCACCGATCAGAACACGACCATCATTGGCCGCACCATCCTGATTGCCGCCGGTGGTGGCTCGTTCCAGCCGAAAAAGCCGCCGATCCCCGGTATTGAAGGTTTTGAGAATATCGGCGCGGGTAAGGGCGTGCATTATGCTGTGCGCAAGATGGAAGCTTTCCGTGGCAAGCGCATAGTCGTTTCCGGTGGTGGCGACTCGGCGCTTGACTGGACGGTCAATCTGGCCCCGATCGCCGAGCGTCTGACGCTGGTGCACCGCCGCGACGATTTCCGCGCCGCCCCGCATACCGTGGCCCAGATGCGTCAGCTGGTGGCTGACGGCAAGATGGATCTGGTCATCGGACAGGCCACCGCCTTCAAGGGTGAAACCGGCCATAATCTGGAGTCGGTAACCATCGAAGACAATGACGGTAATGAAATTCACGTCGAAGCCGACGCCTTCCTGCCGTTCTTCGGCCTGACCATGAAGCTGGGGCCGGTGGCAAATTTTGGCCTCAACCTGCATGAAAACCTTATTCCCGTGGATACGGAGAAGTTCGAGACTTCGACGCCTCAGATTTTCGCCATCGGCGATATCAACCATTATCCGGGCAAGCTGAAGCTCATCCTGTCAGGCTTCCATGAAGGCGCGCTGGCGGCACAACAGGTGTTCCGTTACGTGTTCCCTGAGAAGAAGCTGCGCTTCCAGTACACGACCTCATCGTCGGACCTGCAAAAGAAGCTGGGCGTCAAGTAAGCCTGAGCCTCAAGCAACAAAAAACCCCGTCGTATTCCGGCGGGGTTTTTTGTATCTGTAAATTAGTCAAGAAACAGAACGTCATCCTGATCCGGTTTTGGGGTATTGGCGCCGGAAAGGTTCAGCCAGGCGCGATACACGTCTTCAGGTACCTTGGGCGGGCGTGGGGCCGTAAGACTAAGCCGCTGAATAAGGTTGAATTTTAACCCCATCTTGTGTGGCGTGCTCCATGCCGCGCTGCCGCGCTTGGCGGTATTTGAATCAAGGTCGATCAGCCAAAGCTCGGCAGGCACATCGCCGATGGTGTCAAACAGAACCTGCGCCCCTGAGGCGCTTTGGTTGACGATCTTGCAAGGGATGGTCTCGCTGCGTGACAGGAACAGAAGGCAGCCGCGGGCGTCAGAATCAAAACGTGGTTCAACCCGCCGGTTCATGAACTGATCATAGGGCTGGATAATCTCAACAGCGCTATCTGGGGCATTATCTGGCGCAGGCGCAGCACGATGCCCCGTCGCTACGGATTTCATCACCGTTGATGCAGGCCGCTCAGTGAGTGCGGGCATGAGAAGGTTTTCCTGAGTTTCTATAAAAAACTATATACGCAACAGGGTTTACAAAAGCTTTCCCTGTTTAACTTAATGTCTGAGGTCATATGCGCCCCAGTCTGTGTGCGGCCTCTATAGGCCTAAGGAATGAAATAAGCTTTAAAGCGCAGCCAGAAAACCGTGCGCAGCGCTGAAAAAGAGTGAAGGGGCCACTTCGAAAACGCTTGACTTTCGTCCTGATCTGGCGCAGAAGGCCCGTCTTCGCAGACGCAAAATAGTTTTGCTTGCCGTCTGGCCGCGTGAGGATTGGCACCTGTTATAGCCATTCCGCCAGACTTTGTCAGATGCCCGCCATGTCTTCGGCGCGGCTATCTTTAGACCAACATCCGAGAGCTTAAGACCACGCGCTGGCCTCACCCCTTAACCACCCCGAATATTCGGGGCCGGGGGTCGCCGCCGTAGGTTTACGCCTGCGCGCTTCCTCCTTTCGTTTGCAGCGTTTTATACGCCTTTTTGAAAGCCGCACGTGAGCACGTTTAAAGATCTTGGCCTCAGCGCCACCCTTCTGGCCACCCTTGATAAATCGGGTTACCACACCCCTACGCCTATTCAGGCGCAGGCTATTCCAGTCCTGCTGAAAAAGCATGACCTTCTGGGGATTGCCCAGACCGGTACCGGTAAGACAGCGGCCTTTGCCCTGCCGATCCTGCACCATATCCTCAGCGACCGTCAGATGCCTGCCGCCCGTACCTGCCGCGTGCTGGTGCTGTCGCCGACGCGCGAACTGGCGACCCAGATTGCCGAAAGCTTCAAGACCTATTCCAAGGGCCTTGGCCTTCAGATCGCGACCATTTTTGGTGGCGTAAAGTACGGCCCGCAATATAAGGCACTGGCCGGTGGTCTGGATATTCTGGTGGCGACACCGGGTCGTCTGATCGACCATATTGAACAAAAGACGATTGACCTGAAATCGGTTGAGCATTTCGTGCTCGACGAAGCCGATCAGATGCTTGACATGGGCTTCATCAAGCCGATCAAGCAGGTGGCCTCGCGTCTGCCGGCCCGTCGTCAGAACCTGTTTTTCTCGGCGACCATGCCGAAGGAAATTGCCGGTCTGGCCTCTGAGCTGCTGACCGATCCCAAGCGCGTCGAAATCACCCCCGAAGCGACCACCGCCGAAAAGGTGACGCAGCAGGTGATGTTCGTTGAACAAAAATACAAGCGCGCCCTTTTGAGCGAGCTTTATGCGGATGATGCCTTCAGCCGCACCCTGATCTTCACCCGCACCAAGCGTGGCGCAGACCGTGTGGCCGCCTATCTTCAGGCCGGTGCCATCGAAGCCGCCTCGATCCACGGCGACAAGAACCAGAGCCAGCGCGAACGTGCCCTTCAGGCCTTCCGCGCCGGTCGTGTGCGGGCGCTTGTGGCGACCGATATTGCGGCCCGCGGTATCGACGTTGACGAAGTCAGCCACGTTATCAACTACGAACTGCCGTTTGTCCCTGAGGCCTATGTCCACCGTATCGGCCGTACCGCCCGTGCCGGTCGTTCGGGTATCTCGATCACGCTGGTGGCCGATGATGAACGTAAGCTGCTGAAAGACATTCAGCGCATTACGCGTCAGACCATCCCGTCTTTTGACCGTCGCAAGGACAAGAGCCTG
>JBCEBX010000048.1:0-1089 GCA_039206455.1 Asticcacaulis sp. | reverse complement strand
GGGCCTGCATCTGTTGGACGAAGCCATTACCGCTTCGGGTCAGACAGAAAAGCCAAAGACACCTGACCGCATCGTTGAAAAATCAGCCCGTCATACGGACCCTGATGCCGAGCGCGTCCATAAGCGTTCGCGCAACCGTCCGAACCGCTCGGATCGCCCGAACCGTGATGACCGTCCGCAGCGCGACGACCGCAGGGAAGGCCGTGGCGGCGGTAAGCCTTTTGCCGAACGCGCCCCGCGTCAGGAACGCTACGACCCGATGGCGGCCGAACGTCCGGCACCCACAAAGGCCGACAAGCCTTTCAAAAAAGCGCCATTCAAATCCGATGCACGCGGCGATCAACGCTTCTTCGAAGAGCGCGGTGAGCGCAAACCACGGTCAAACACTGAAGGCCGTTACGAAGGCACGCGCACGGAATCGCGTAACGACGGTGCCCGCACCGAAGCGCGCGGACGTCAGGACAAGGCCCGTAA
The DNA here is from genome assembly GCA_039206455.1 of Asticcacaulis sp. Lineage (GTDB taxonomy): Bacteria > Pseudomonadota > Alphaproteobacteria > Caulobacterales > Caulobacteraceae > Asticcacaulis. Next base: position 615 of record JBCEBX010000048.1, on the reverse strand, counting down.
ATTCACGGGTGGCAAGAAAACCAACACTAAGCCGAGAGCCCATCACTCGGCCCATCATTCTGAGCCGGTAGGTGCCCGTTCTGAAGGCGCACAATTCAAGCGCCGCGCCCAAAAAGCCTAACAGGCCCCACGGTTTGACGCAAAGGGCGCTAACTGGTATCCCAATGGATATCGGTTAGCGCCCTTTGGCGTTGTAACGGCTACGAAAAATGACTTTTTGGGGATGAACAGATGAGCGACATAAGGATCAGGCCTCTTTTGTGCGGATCCGGTGTGTTTTTTGCTCTTCTGGCGGCGTTTATACTTCTGGTCGCCTGTCAGCCCTCAAAGCCCGCGCCTGCCGAAGGCTCCGGCCCGCTGGTTCTGGCCAATGCAGCGGTTGATGTCCATTCCTATGCCAAACCGAATACGGCGCGTGTGCGCCATATCGATCTCAATCTGACCGCCGATTTCAAGGCGAAGGTGCTGAAAGGCACCGCCGCCCTGACGCTGGAAACCGATGCCTCGGCCCGTCAGGTCATTCTCGACATCAAGGCGCTGGATATTCTGCGGGTCACCGATGCGTCCGGTGCGCCGCTTAAATTCAGCATTGGCAAGGCCGATGCGGTTAAGGGC
>JBCEBX010000047.1:0-6447 GCA_039206455.1 Asticcacaulis sp. | reverse complement strand
GAGGGACTCGAACCCCCGACCTCTGCTTTAGGAAAGCCTTGCTCTATCCGGCTGAGCTAAGGGGCCGTCGCTTTATGGCTCTAGCATAATCCCGCCCCGCCTGAGAAGACCTCAAGGGGCTTTTGCACCGACAAATCAGCCTGTATGGTTAACGTGGACTTTTGACCCTACATATGGTATAGAACAGAATCAGAATTTAGCGATGTCACTGATTCGGTCATGATTCGTTTCCATGCCGTTCCGCACATGTGACCTGAGCCGTTAATCTTTCCATCCGCCCCGCCGATCTGCCCTTTCCAAAGCCCCTTAGGGTGGCTACATATCAGCTGTGCCTGACCTGATTTTCCCTTCTGCGGCCCTACCGCGTCCCGCCAAAGACACTGGCCGCCTTATAGCCGTTCTGGGCCCCACCAATACCGGCAAAACCCATTATGCCCTTGAGCGAATGCTGGGCCACGGCACCGGCATGATCGGCCTGCCCCTCAGGCTTCTGGCCCGCGAAGTCTATGACCGCGTCGTCAAACAAAAAGGCCCCAATGCCGTTGCCCTGATTACCGGCGAAGAAAAGATCATCCCGCGACTGCCGTCCTATTTTGTATGTACCGTTGAGGCCATGCCCCTTGAGCGGCAGGTGGATTTTCTGGCGGTCGATGAAATCCAGCTCTGTGCCGATACCGAACGCGGCCACGTGTTCACCGACCGTCTGCTGCATGCCCGCGGGCGTCAGGAAACCCTGTTTATGGGCGCAGGCACCTTTGCGCCGCTGTTCCGCAACCTGTTTCCCGATGCGGAGATCATTTTCCGTGAGCGCCTGTCGCAACTCACCTATGCGGGGCCGCGCAAGCTGACACGCCTGCCGAAACGGTCAGCCATCGTCGCCTTTTCAACCGCACAGGTCTATGCCATTGCCGAACTGATCCGCCGCCAGCGCGGCGGTGCGGCGGTGGTCATGGGCTCCTTAAGCCCCAAGACCCGTAACGCTCAGGTTGACCTGTTTCAGCGCGGTGAAGTCGATTTTCTGGTGGCCACCGATGCCATCGGCATGGGCCTGAACATGGATATCGAGCATGTGGCCTTTGCCGGTTTGTCGAAATTCGACGGCAAACGCGTGCGGCCCCTCACCCCACAGGAAGCCGCCCAGATTGCCGGTCGCGCCGGACGCTTCACCAACGAAGGTACGTTTGGCGTCACAGGTGACTGCCCGGAAATGGACGAGGAACTGGTTGAGGCTATCGAAAATCACCGCTTCCTGAGCATCGATGCCGCTCAGTGGCGTAACCGCGACCTCGATTTCTCAAGCCTGGAACAGCTGCTCAAAAGCCTGACCCGCCCTTCGCCGCACCCGTCCTTACGACTGGCCAAGGAAGCGCTGGATGAAAAAGCCCTGCGCCACCTCAGTCAGGACGAGGATATTGCCTTTAAGGCGCGCAATCCGGTCACACTTAAAACCCTGTGGGAAGCCTGTCAGTTACCTGACTTCCGCAAGGTGTCGCTTGATGAGTTTCTCAAAACCGTCAGCTTCCTGTTCTGGTCGCGCCTCAGCCCCGAAGGCGTCGTGCCGCATGACTGGTTTGACGAGCAACTGAACCACCTCAACCATATGGATGGCGATATCGACACCCTTTCGGGACGTCTTTCAGGGGTGCGTACCCTGTCCTATATCGCCAACCGACCCAACTGGCTGAAGACACCGGAACACTGGCGCGCTGCAACACGTGACCTTGAGGAGCGCCTGTCCGACGCCCTGCACGAAGCGCTGATGAAGCGCTTTATTGATCAGCGCACCAGTGCGCTGCTTAAGGCGTTGAATGCTTTTGAGGAACCCAAGCCGGAAATCAGCGAAGCCGGCGAAGTCTTTCTTGAGGGCCAGAGTGTCGGCCAGTTAAACGGCCTGATGTTCACCCAAAGCAGCGGTGAAAGCCTGATTGAGGACAAGGCCATCCGTCAGGCGGCCCACCGCGCGGTTATGCCGATCCTGAAGGAACGTTTGAAGGAACTGGCGCATGCGCCCTCAAAGGCCTTCAGGCTGCGCGGCGCAGAGGTCTATTGGCAAGGGGCGGCGGTTGGCCGCATAGAGCCATCCGATTATTTCACCCCAAAGGTCAGGCTGTTGTGCGACATTGACCACACGGCCTTACAGCAAACGGCACAAAAACGACTGACTGACTTTGTGCGTCAGCAGATGATCCACACCCTGAAGCCCCTGCATCGCCTGTTTAGCCTTACCCGCGACGAAACGGCACCGGCCAATGTCCGTGCCATCGCCTATCAGCTTTATGAGAACGGCGGCATAGTGCGGCGTAATGAGGCGCTGAAACTCAGCCTCGAAGAACGCAAGCTGATTAAGGGGCTGGGGGTTCACGCCAACCGTTTTGTCTGGATATTGCCCAAGCTACCGCACGCCCAGATGAAGCCCTTTGCCCGTGCGGCCGATCATCCGCAGCGCGCCCAAAGCCTTAAAGGGCGCGTGATTATCGACGGCTACGGGGCGGTACCGCTGAAAACCCTCAGTGAACTGGACAAGGCCTTTTCCGAAGGCCATTTCCATAAGGGGGCGACCTATTTCAAATCCGACGTAGCAGCCCCCGACCGGCTGATGAACGCTTTGGGTTTCGTCAAAACACCGCCGCTTAAAATTGCTGAAAGCGATGAGCGCACCGGCTGGCGACCACGCAATGCGCCAAAGCCAAAGGCGGCACAGGCCGCTCCTGCCTATATAAACCCCTACTCTCCCTTTGCCGTACTGCGGGGCGGTTAAACCGCACCGCATCGCAAACTTTTAACAGCCGAAATGACATGCGTCGTTCGGAAACGGCCGCCTTTTCGCTTTTCAAAAGCCAAAACCCGTGCATAAATGTCTGACAATAAAGCGGGGAATCAATCCTGATCCGCATAAAAAGTCACCGCAGGGGCGTTCAAAATGTCAAATATTACCTCAAAAAGCCTTTTACTCACTGGCATGGTCAGCTTGTTCTGTCTGACTATTGTCGCCTGTGGTGGCGGAGGGGGCGGCGGCGGAAGTTCCGGAGGCGGCGGCGGTGGCAGTTCAAGTAGCTCAAGCAGCAGCGCTTCATCCTCCTCGTCATCATCCTCGTCTTTGAGCGGGCCGCTGACCAGCTATAGCCTGACCGGCGCTACGGACTTTGTTCATGATCCGGCGATCATAAAGCAGGGCAGCACCTATTACGTTTTCCATACCGACAAAAGCGCCACCGAGGGCGGCTTTGTCGAGATTCGCTGCTCAACCGATAAGGCAGCCTGGACACGCTGCGGTTTTGTCTTTGCCACCATGCCGTCGTGGGTCAGCGGTATAGTACCCGATGCCACCCTGACCTGGGCACCAGATATCAGCTATTTCAACGGCAAATTTCATCTCTATTATTCTGTCTCGAGCTTTGGCTCGAATATCTCCGCGATGGGGCTGGCGACCAATAAGACGCTTGATCGCACAAGTCCGGATTACGCGTGGGAAGATCAGGGCATGGTGCTGCGCTCAAGCACCAGTGACAATTTCAACGCCATTGATGCCAATATTTTTGTCGATAGCGACGACAAGGTCTATTTCAGCTACGGCAGCTTCTGGAACGGCATCTATCAGCGCGAGGTTGAACCAACAACCGGGATGCTTAAGGCCGGCACCGCCACGCATCTGGCGCGACGCGCCCCTTTGGTCACGCACAACCCCATTGAAGGGCCTTCACTCGTCAAACGCGGCAGCTACTATTATCTGTTCACTGCATGGGATTTCTGCTGTGAAGCCAATGCCTCTAACAGCACCTATAAGATCACCGTCGGGCGCGGCACCTCGCCTTCCGGCCCATTCACCGACAAAACCGGCACGGCTCTGACGGCGGGCGGCGGAACATTACTGCTTGAGGGCAACAGCCTGTATAGCGGCCCTGGGGGCCAGCATGTCTATCTGAGCGGCAGCGAAGACCTGATTGTTTTCCATGCCCGCCGCCTGTCACAGAACGGCCTGCCCTATCTGTTTATCAAGAATCTGAACTGGGTTGATGACTGGCCAGTTATCGCGGACTGATGTATCATTCCATCCATGAGCGATGAGACCTGTCGGGCAGATATCTGGTTATGGCGGGCGCGGTTTTTCAAGACCCGCGCCCTGTCGGCCAAATTCATCGACACAGGCACTATACGTCTGGAACGCTTTGGCCAGATAACGCGCCTGACCAAGGCAGGATTTACCCTAAGGGCTGATGACCGGCTGATTTTTGCGCTGGGGGCCCGACTGATTGATCTGACGATTGTTGATATGGGCGAGCGCCGCGGCCCCGCACCGGAAGCGCGAATGCTTTACAATCTCAATAATCAGCCCGACTCGTAATTATTCAACCCGCACCCATTAGTAAAAATGACCATTTGCCACAGGCTTTATGCCTTGACAGGACAGTGATCAAAAGTCATGACGCCCGCTGAAACCATGCGATAATTCACCGTGCGTTGCCTGAGCGGTTTCCACGATGTTTTACCCCGCGTCTGTTTTTTATTGTCCTAAGTCCGTCCGCTTTGGTCGGCCCATTCAGGCTAACAAGAGTTCCGATGACCTATATCGTCACTGACCCCTGCGTAAAATGCAAGTTCATGGATTGCGTCGAAGTATGCCCCGTGGACTGCTTCTATGAAGGCGAAAACTTTCTGGTCATTAATCCGGACGAATGCATCGACTGCGGCGTGTGTGAGCCTGAGTGTCCGGTAGACGCCATTAAGCCCGATACCGAGGACGAGCCGGACGGCAAGTGGCTTGATGTCAACGCGAAATATTCACGCGTGTGGCCGAACATCTCCGTCAAGGGGACGCCACCGGCTGACCGCGAAGAATTTGAGCGCGAAGAAGGTAAGTTCGAGAAATACTTCTCTGAAAATCCCGGAGATGGTAAATAACCCTCCCCCGTTTCTGGCGAGAGGTAAATCGTGCTGCCTGTTACCGACAATCCGGTCGAAGCCCTGAACACCGCCCTTCTGTGGCTTGACTATGCCGGCGTAGCCGTTTTTGCGGCTTCCGGTGCGCTTGTGGCTGCGCGCCACAAACAGGATATCATCACCTTCGGTTTTTTTGCCGCCATAACCGGTGTCGGCGGCGGCACCTTGCGCGACCTGCTGATCGACGCACCCGTATTCTGGGTGCAGCGCCCGGGCTATATCATGGTCTGCCTTGGCATTGCCCTGCTGGCATGGCTTCTGGCGGGCTTCAACTGGCGCTTTCGCGCTCTGGCCTGGCTTGATGCGCTGGGCATCTCCGCCTTTTCCGTGGTCGGGGCCGCTAAGGCCCTAAGCCTTGGGGTGCATCCGTTTTCAGCCATGCTGATGGGGATATTTACAGCCATATTCGGCGGCGTGATTCGTGACGTGCTGGCCGGACAACCCAATTTCATCGTACGCCGTGAAATCTATATCAGCGCTACCATACTGGGCGCAGGGCTGTTCGTCGGTTTACGGCTGGTCGGACTATCCTTCTGGCCTGCCGGTCTGGCCGGTTTCGGCGCTGCCTTCGCCCTTCGGGCAGTGGCCATTGTCTATGGCCTCCACCTGCCAAGCTTCGGGCAAAAGTCACCGCCCGAAAGCCCACACGAGGATAAGCTCAGTTAAAAATCCGATGTGGACGCTTTGTTTTTTCGCAAAAGTGTGATATTAAGGTGTCGTTAGATGGGAACGCCCCTGAGTCATCAACACGCTTTTAGCGCGACTCACTGACTGGCCCATGCTTCTATATTCATCTTTTAAGTGTCTGCCCGACCTTCTTGACCGGACAGCACCTTCGACAAAGGTCGGATGACAGGATTGTCTTAGCTTCGCTTCAATTGCACACACGATGACCCGCCTCAATACCGGGACATCGTTTTTTTGTGCGTCTGCCGGTTTACCGCCAGACATTGATACGAAACAGACCCCTGCTCTGGCCCTGCCTTTAGCGAAAGGATCGCAATGTCGACATCTGCTTTGGAATTTACCATTGGTGATAAGGTCGTTTATCCGGCGCATGGCGTCGGCACAGTGGCCGCCGTCGAAAGTCAGGAAGTGGCGGGTTATACGCTCGAAGTGTACGTCGTAACCTTCGATCATGAAAAAATGACCCTGCGTGTACCGACCAAAAAGGCCAAGACTGCGGGTCTGCGCCATCTGGCGGCCGAAGCCGTCATGTCTCAGGCTCTGGTGACCCTTAAGGGCCGCGCCCGCATCAAGCGCACCATGTGGTCACGCCGCGCTCAGGAATATGAAGCCAAGATCAATTCCGGCGATCTCGTCTCCATCGCCGAGGTTGTTCGCGACCTTCACCGCGCCGAAAATCAGCCGGAACAGTCCTATTCCGAGCGCCAGCTTTACGAATCGGCCCTCGACCGTATGGCCCGCGAAGTCGCCGCAATCGAAAAAATCGACCGTGACGCCGCTGTCGCCATTCTCAACAAGTCACTTATCAAGGCGGCCTAAGAG
>JBCEBX010000046.1:0-6512 GCA_039206455.1 Asticcacaulis sp. | reverse complement strand
ACGACCACGGTTGATGGCGATGCCATAGACATTCAGGGCTATGAACTGGAATTCAGCCATGCCCTGGATTATCTGCCGTCGCCGCTTGATGGTCTGTCTGTACGCGGGTCTTTGATGGTCAATGATCCTGAGGTGCCCATTGTGCGCTCGGCCGATAAGATTGCCACCTTCTCGCTCTCTTACCGCAAAGGGCCGGTGAAGCTGTATTTCAACAGTGTCTGGACGGACTATAAGTACAGAACCACGACGCCTTCATGGTTTGCCCCCCTGTGGGATACCAACCTGTCGGGCAGCTATCGTTTCAGCAGTGGCTGGGAGTCGTTCTTCTCGGTGCGCAACCTTCTTAACCGTGAGCGCAATGTCATTGTGCCCGGCTCTCTGGCGACCACGGGAACCCTTGGGGATCATAGTGCGATCTATATCCACGGCGGCATGAACGCCACGGTGGGCCTGCGCGCACGCTTCTGATTTCACGCATAATATTCACAGGATTTACATCATGCAGATCAAGGCATTCACGCGCCGACTGGCGCTCGGGATTTTATGCGTCGCCATTCCCGCAGGCGCAGCAATGGCACAGGGTTGGGAGGCCAGACCCGAAGTCATAAAGGGACGCAGTTCCGATGTCATTCGCGGTGTCGTTTTTAACGATGCAAACGGCGATGGCCGTCATCAGACCTCTGAGGCCGGTATCGCCGGGGTTCTGGTGTCTAACGGGCTTGAGGTGGTGCGCACCGACGCGCGCGGCGTTTATGAGATCGCGGTGCGTTCCGACATGGATCTGTTCGTCATCCAGCCTTCCGGCTGGCAGGTGCCGGTTGATGCGCGCAATGTGCCGCAATTTTCTTATGTCCATAAACCGGACGGCAGCCCCAAACCGTTCCGTTTCGGTGGCTTGCCCGCAACCGGTGCCGCACCGGAACGCGTCAACTTCCCCCTCCGTAAAACCGCCGCCACGGACGCGTTCACTTGCGCCATGGTGGGCGACAGCCAGACCTATTCCAACCACGAAGCCAGCCAGTACCGCGACAGCGCTGTAGCCGATATGGTCGGTATGGGCCTGAAGCCGGACACCGACTGCATGGTTTATCTGGGAGATGTTGTCGGTGACGATCTCGGGCTTCTGGATCGGGTATTTGAGCTGGGGGCAACCGTAGGCGTGCCGCAATGGGCCGTCAGCGGCAATCATGATGTTGATTTCGACGCCCCCAGTGACGAACATTCACTCGATACCTGGCGACGGATATGGGGCCCTGCCTATTACGCCTTCGAGATGGGGAATGTGACCTTCATTGCGCTCGATAATGTAGTATCACCCTGTAATGCTCAGGATGCCCAAAAGGCCGGACGCGAAGCCTGCCTGCGTGACACCCGTCAGGGCTATAACGGTCGTATTACCGATACACAGATGCAGTGGCTAGCCAATCTGCTGAAAGAAACACCCAAACATCGCCTGATTGTGTTTGCCCACCACATTCCGCTGGTGTCCTACATTGGTGCTGCGGGCGGCAAGGGTGCGCAAACCGATAATGCGACGGCGCTTTATGCGCTGGTTGAGGGACGTGAAGCCCTTGATCTGTCCGGCCATACCCACACCCTTGAGAACCACGATGCCGGTCAGCATTTCAAAGGCTGGCAGGAAGCCGCAGGCGTCGGGCCATTGCCGTTCCGTCATATCGTCGCCGGAGCCGCTTCGGGCCGCTGGTGGCAGGGCGATTTCAATCTCGATGGGGACGCCCATGCCATTACCTCATCCGGTGAGCCCAAGGGCGTGCTGATGATCGACTTCGACGGCGCGGACTATAAGGAACGCTTTGTCGGCTCACGACTGGGGACACGCGGCCAATGGGTGGATTTCAATACGCCTGCCTTCCGGACATGGTATCAGGCGCTGGATAGCTGGCGTACCGAAGACAAGAAAACCCGCGATCCTGTACCGCCGGTATCGATCAATGATCTGGATGATACCCGCTTGTTTACACCCGAAGCGCTCAAAAATGGCGTGTGGATCACCGTCAATTTCTGGCATGGTTCCGCCAGTGCACAGGTAGTTGGCACCATCAATGGCGGCGCCCCCTTTAGCCTGACCCGCACGCAGCAAGGGGCCGGTGAAGCGCGTCTGGAAGGGGCAGAATATGTCGATCCTTTCGCCATTAAACGTCAGGCAACGGTCGGGCGCTACGCCATCCAGAGCCGTTCAGGTATTGAACGTAATCAGGGTTGGGAAGCCGGACGCGGCACGGCCTTAAGCGGCGTGCCTCAGCCACTGGCCGGCTGGGCGGACCGTAGCATGCATATTTGGCGCGCCCCCTTACCCACAGACCTGAGCGAAGGCGTTCATGTCTTGAAAATCACCTCAACCGACCGCAACGGACAGGCATGGACGGACACCGTGGTTTTCGAAGTCCGCGCCGAAGACCTGCCTGCACGTCATCGTCGGGAAATGTGGAAGTAAGATTCGCCAAAGCCCCCGGTGTCCTTTGGCAGCACCGGGTGCCTGAATTTATACGGCGTTGAGACGTTTGGAAAATATGCCCCAGAAACGCCCTGAAACACCCCGGAAACACCAAAGGCGCCGATCCCAGAGATCGACGCCTTAAAATGTATGTTGCCCATGTTTTCCAGTGGGTCAGAAGATCAGGAACAGCAAAATGATCACAGGAATGGGAATCCCCAACATCCATAACAATATGCCTTTACCCATAATTTTCTCCTTTATTCTGACTTGGTTCTCCATTTCAGAATATCGGCCTCATTGTTTTTATGCTGTGGTAATATTCAGCCGGTGATGTAATTTTCATGTAAGGAAAAGTCCTGATGCTTACCTATGAAGCCTTGCGTGACATTGTGCTGTCATTTCCCGACACCGAAGAAACCCAGTCGTGGGAGGCGCGGTCGTTTAAGGTCAACAAGAAGGTCATTCTTTTCTGGAATCCAAAATATGACGCGCCGGTTTTCAAGGTCGATATGGCCGAGCGCGACTTTCTGATCGAGGCTGACCCAGACACCTTTTTCACCACGGATCACCATCGGCCCTATCCGCTGGTTCTGGCGCATCCTGAGGCCGTCGATATTGGCTGGGTTCGCGCCAATATCGAACGTGTCTGGCGGGCACAGGTGTCCAAACGCACGCTAAAAGCCTATGACGCCCGCACCGGCGACAATATGTAAGTGCCCACATAACCGCGCCCCAATCCGGCCATGTCTGCATGCGCATGCTTCGGACGCATGAAACAAAAGCGCGGACATTTACAGTGGATGGGGGGCGTGGCTTTGGCGCTGGGGCTGCATGCTCTGGCGCTCATGGTCGTCGCCCTTAGCACGGTTAAGCCGCTCCCCATGCGCTTTGAACCGGTCGAAATCGAGTTGTGGCACATACCGCAGACCCAATCCGCCGCGCCGCCAAAGACAGAGACAGAACCCGCGCCACGGACAGACAGACCCGTGCCGCCACCAACGCCTGATCCGGCATCCCCGCGACCGGCCAGGGCCGTTCAGACCGATGACATCCTGCCAATTGCTCCCAAACCGGCACCGGATACACCCCCCGAATCCGCACCGGACACAGCCCATGCCGTCACCCCAAAGGCCTATGACGCCGGCGGCAATAAGCGGCGGGCAGCCCTGACGCAGGGCTTGCTGAAACGCGAGGCCTGCCTTGAGCAGCGCCGTCAGGGTAAACCGCTCGATAAGGACTGTGCCTTGGGTGAGGCCCCTGACGATCTGGCCCTGCCTCTGAAACCGCGTGAAACCCGCCCAACCCAGCTGTGCCTCGCCGAACGTGAACGCACCTGGCAGAAATACCGCGAAGGCCGCGCCGCCTATCCGGGCATTAAGGACGCCCTGAGAGGCAATAAGGACTGCCGCAAGGACTGGGACTAAGACTTTGTTTTACCGACTTATGTCTTTATCTCGTCGGCCCGGAAACGATCACGCAGCTCCTCCAGCAGGCGCCCGAGGCGGTTCTCTCCTGTTCCGTCTGGCCCGGCACCCCAAAAATTATCTCCCGGTGCACTTTCAACTAACTGTCGGTCGCCGGTCGATAGAAGACGAACGCGTAAGGCAGGGTGCGTTTCGAATTTGGTGGTAACAACGCGTCGCATGACCTCTACCCGAGCCACATCCCAGTCAGACCTGAGCGGCAGGAGACGCGTTCGGCCCAAATCGGCCGCCTGCTTAGCTGTCGATGCACGTCGAATCTTCTCGCGATAAGCAGGATCATCGAATTTCTGGGCCTGAAAGTAATGCTCGGCCGTCGGCCACCAGACACCATCCAGAGCCACGCCGAATTTGGCGAAATTAGAGAATTCACCGTAAGGGCCATCCGGAGTATAAAAAAAATCGCGTCGACCATGTTCACCAACCCGTCCCCCCCCTCTGTTGCTCGTCGCGTGGCGAACGTCATAATTCCCTATCGGTCGCATAACGGACATATTTTTGCCGCTGCCGTAAGGACACCTTATCACGGCTCATTAACCAAAATGAACCGGAGATGAGCGTCTTGGTAAGACTTTGGTCACGGATTTTGGGTTAACAAAGCCTTTAATATAGTTTCCGCCTGTTTGTCCGCTCTGGGAGTGTTTTATGGAACGTCGTCAGTTTTTAATGAACGGTCTGGCCGCCGGTGCCGCCGTAGCGGCCCCTTCGCTGGCGCTGCCCACTCTGGCACGGGCCAATACAGGCGATGCCGCCTATCATCGTGATGAAATCCTGAGCGCAGGCTCTGATTTTCTCGGTGTGACCGCCGAAGCGCTGGGTGGTGCCTTTGAAAAGATTTTCATGGACTATGGGGATGCACCAACCGCCTATATTGCCGGTGAAGAAGTGTCCGGTGCCATTGGCCTTGGCCTGCGCTACGGCAAGGGTCTGGTGCACATGAAATCGATGCAGGCACCGACAACCGTCTACTGGCAAGGGCCATCCGCAGGCTTTGACGGCGGCGTAAACGCTTCGCGCGTCTTTACGCTGGCCTATTTCCTCGACAGTCCCGATCAGATCTTCCGCCGCTTCCCCGGCGTCGAAGGCTCGGCCTATTTCGTCGGCGGCCTTGGGGTCAATTATCAACGCGCCGAAGGCATTGTACTGGCTCCGATCCGCGCCGGTGTCGGCTTCCGTCTGGGGGCCAATGTCGGCTGGCTGGCCTATTCGCGCAGACGCAATATTTTGCCGTTCTAAGCTGCGTCCCGCTCTTCTCCTCCCTGTCGCTTGCGATGGGGAGGTGCCTGAGCATATCGAAGGCGGAGGGGTCTAAAGCCGAACCACCCGCCCTTCGGCAGAACTCAAACGTCCCTGCTCAATAATGCGCATGACCTCCAGTGCCTCTTCGGCGGGCACCGGATTGGGCGCGCGGGTGACAATAGCCGCCGCGATTTCAGCATAAAAAGCAGCATAATTGCCCTTTTCTGACGCTACACCCACGGCAATTCCCGCATGATCACCCGCCAAAACCGGCGTCAAAAGCCCTTCATGGTCATCCATGCCGAAGTCGATATCCTCAGGGCCGCCGCCGGTTTTCAGGGCCGCTTCCTGTGTATCCAGACCATATTTAACGAACGACGCCTTGCTGCCGTGAATTTCAAATCGCGGGCCGGGAGCCGGTGTCATGACGCTGGCCTCGAGGATAACCCGCCGCTGCCCATAGGATAAGATGGCGTGAAAATAGTCATCCACCTCTGATCCCTGCCGCTGCTGCGCGAGATCAACCGACAGACTGTCGGGCTTGCCAAACAGCTGCAAGGCCTGATCGATCAGATGTGGCCCCAGATCGTACCACAGGCCGGCCCCTTTGACGGGGGCTTCGCGCCAGCGGTTACGGATAAAAGGCCGAAACCGGTCAAAGCGCGACACATATAGATTAATATCACCCAGCTTATCTTCGGAAATCAATCGCTTAATCGTCAGGAAATCACTGTCCCAGCGACGGTTATGAAACACCGACAGCAGGCGATTTGCGACCTTTGCCTCTGCAATCAGGGCTTCCGCCTCACTGAGATCAAGGCAAAAGGGCTTATCAATCACCACATGCTTTCCAGCCCTCAGGGCCGCCAGCGCCTGAGGCGCATGCAGGTCATTGGGCGTCGCAACCACTATCAATTCAATGGCCGGATCATTCAGCGCCGCATCAAAGTCGCAAACCCTGACATCGGGCAAATCGATGTGCACATCTTCGGGACGCGAAGACACAACCGTGGTGAGGTTAAGGCCTTCCGCCGCCGCAATCAGCGGCGCATGAAAGGTTTTACCGGCATAGCCGTAACCGATAAGGGCCGTATTCACCATGATCGCGTCCTTTACCAACTGTAGTTGAAACTCACACTTATGCGAACATCTTCACTCAGGTTTATGGGGACTTCATGGCGTAACCAGCTTTCCCACATCAAAAGCGTTCCAGCCGTCGGCGCTTCATAAACAAAGGGTTGGTGATCACGTCGGGCACCGGCCTTGCGCGGCGGCGTGTTCATAAACGAGGTCAGACGCGGGTCTTCGAATTTCAGCGCGCTGGCCATGGTGGC
>JBCEBX010000045.1:0-6625 GCA_039206455.1 Asticcacaulis sp. | reverse complement strand
CCCTCAACCATGGCATCGGTGGTGACCACAAGGTCAAACCCTTCACGGGCGCTAAGGACGGCGACATCATCTATCAGCCCCCTCGCCTCGGCATTAAAACCCGCCAGAGGTTTAAAGAGCTGATTTATAATGCCGAATTCGCTGTGATCGGGTTCCATAGCGACATCCTCCGACCTGAACCACACATTCAGATCATGACTACGTACGTACAACCTTGGCTATAGCATCCAATGCGCCGTTGACAAAGGGGGCTTCGTGATCGCCGAAAAAGGCTTTGGTAATTTCAACATATTCGTTGATTACGACTTCCTTGCCAATGTCGGTGCGGAACTTCAGTTCCCATGTACCGGCGCGCAAAATCGCCCGCACCGTCGTATCCACCCGCTCAAGCCGCCAGTTGGACGCCAGATGCTCGGAAATCAGACCGTCGATTTCGTCCTGCGCCTTAACGACGCTGCGCAAACCTTCGGCAAAGAAGGCCTCGTCTGCGGCCCCGAGTGTTTCGCCTTCGATATCGCCATCAAATCGGAAATCCGAAAATTCGCGGATGACGGATTCAACGCCGGTTCCGGCCAGTTCCATCTGATAAAGCGCCTGCACCAGCACCAGACGCGCCACAGTACGTGCGCGCTTGTCCTTGAGGCTCAGGTGTTTCTTGTCTGCGGCATTAAGCTGTTCAATAACCGCCTGAAGACTTTGGGGGGCCTCAGCCATGTGCGCCTCCGCTCATCAGGGACTTCTTCAGGCCGATCATATCCAGACACACCTTAGCGACCGTGCCGCCCTTATCGCCTTCGGAGCGACGCGCCCGCGCCCAGGCCTGCGCCTCGTCCTCAACGGTCAGGATACCGTAGCCGATGCACAATAGCTGACGCACCGACAGATCCATCAGCCCACGCGCCGATTCATTACAGACATAATCATAGTGCGTGGTTTCGCCACGAATAACGCAACCGAGCGCCACATAGCCGTCATAGGCTCGTCCCGCGGGACGGCGCGAGGCTTCCTCGGCCATGGCAATGGCCGCAGGCACCTCAAAAGCACCGGCCACCGTCACGACATCATAGTCGGCACCATAGGCCTCAAGGGCCGCCTTGGCACCAGACAAAAGCTCATCGGAAATGTCGTTATAAAAACGGCTTTCCACGATCAGAACACGCAAAGGGGTTTCAATGGTCATGGTTTAACCCAAAGCCTTCCAGTCAATAATTTTAAGGCCATACCCTTCAAGAGCGGCCGGACGCGGGTTGGAATCACTCAGCGCGATCATGTCCCGCACACCAAGATCAAGCAGGATTTGCGCACCAACACCGTAATCGCGCAAGCCCCTTGAGCCTGATCCCTCAGACCCGTCCACGGAAAACCGTGCGGACAATACGGTCGGATCAGGGTCACGCAGCATGACCATGACCGCCGGGCCATCATATTCAGCCAGCTTTTCCAGCGCTTTTTCGACCCGTCCGAAGCGGTCCCCGTTGACGGCCCCCAGGACATCCGAAGCAATATCAAGCTGGTGCATGCGCACCAATGTCGGCTTGTTCGGGGTCGGCTGATGCTTGACGAGTGCCAAATGCTCGGAATTATCAAGGCGGTTACGATAGACAAACAGGCGGAACGTCCCGCCCCAGCGGCTCTCAAAACTGCGCTCAAGCACCCGATCGACAAAGCGCTCCGTGCGGCGGCGATAGGCGATCAGATCGGCAATCGTACCAATCTTCAGACCATGCAGCTGGGCGAACTGAATGAGGTCGGGCAGACGCGCCATCGACCCGTCATCGTTCATCACCTCACAAATGACGCCTGAGGGATAAAGACCGGCCATGCGCGAAATATCAACGACCGCCTCGGTATGGCCGGCGCGCACCAGCACGCCGCCGTCACGCGCCACAAGAGGGAACACATGGCCGGGGCTGACGATATCATCGGGGCCTTTGGTCGGGTCAATGGCCACGGCCACCGTATGGGCGCGATCATGGGCCGAAATACCGGTGGTAATGCCTTCTTTGGCTTCAATAGCTACCGTAAATGCCGTGCCGTTACGCGCGCCGTTTTCGGCAGCCATCGGCGGCAGACGCAGGGTTCTGGCGCGCTCACCCGTCAGGGCCAGACAGATCAGACCGCGCCCGAAGCGGGCCATGAAATTGACCACGGCCGGCGTGGCCATCTGGGCGGGGATACAGATATCCCCCTCGTTTTCACGATCTTCGGCATCGACCAGAATATAGGGACGCCCGTTGCGCGCATCCTCAAGGATATCCTCAATCGCCGAAATGGGATTTTCGGGATCAAACGATACTTCGCCGGTGGTCAATGGGGGAAAGCTCATAATACTTATATCTCCGGAGCGCCCAAAATGCGTAAGCCCGCAGGCTCAGGCCGTTTCGCGCCATCTGGCGGCATAACGCGCCATCAGATCAATCTCAAGGTTTAGTTTGCCGCCCACGTGCATTTGTCCGAGCGTCGTATAGGCCCAGGTGTGCGGAATGATGTTCACACCGAACACATCATCCTCAACTTCATTGACCGTCAGCGAGATGCCATCCAGCGTCACAGAGCCCTTGGGGGCAATATAGCGATGCAGGGGCTTAGGCGCGCGTATCTTCAGGCGGTGGCTGTCGCCATCAGGCGTAATGGACACAAGCTCCGCCACGCCATCAACGTGACCGGCAACCACATGCCCGCCCAGTTCATCACCGATTTTAAGGGCGCGCTCCAGATTAACCCTGTGCCCGACCTTCCAGCTATCCAGCGTGGTCAGCGACAGGGTTTCGTGCGACAGCTCAACCGCATAGCGGCTGTTGCCCTTTTCGACCACCGTCAGGCAGCAACCGGCATGGGCAATGGATGCCCCGATATCGATGGTGCTCAGATCATAGGCGCTTTTGACTTCAAAACGTGCGCCGCCGGAATGGCGCACAATAGAGACGACCTCACCCACATCGGTGATTATGCCGGTAAACATTAAGGCGCACTCCGAATAAAACTACTCTTCCCGCTCATAGCTTTCCCACAGGTCATCGCCGACGGCCTGAAGCCCCACGCGTGTAAAACGGAACACATCGGCAATTGCCGCAATATCGAGAAAACCGAACACTGCGCGCCCGTCGCCCCCTAAGATAGACGGGGCGCGGAACCATTCAAGACGATCCACGCAGTCAGCCTTGACAAAAGCCGTGGCCACCACCGCCCCGCCTTCGACAAACAGCCGTTCAATACCGTTCTGCCACAGGGCATCGAGCGCCGCCATCAGGTCGGCCCGCTGGTGATGCGAGGCCACCTTGATCTGACGCACACCTGCCGCCAGTATTTCAGGCGCCAGATCATGGGTCGTGATCACCCAGGTCGGAATGACCCGCGCGGTCTGCACCAACTTGGAAGACAGGGGTAGACGCCCTTTGGAATCGAGAATAACCCGTGTCGGCTGATAGCCCTCATAGCCCGCCAGCCTGACGGTTAGTTCAGGATCATCCTTAAGGGCCGTTTCGATCCCTACCAGCACAGCGTCATGATTGGCACGCAGTTCATGCACGCAGCGCCGCGCCTCTTCGCCGGTGATCCAGCGGCTGTCGCCGGTGTGGGTCGCAATGCGTCCATCCAGCGTGGTCGCCAGTTTCAGCGTGACAAAGGGGCGGTTCATAATTTCCAGACCTTAAGGTCTGGCAAGCACAAGCGTGCGCCCGAGCTTATGCGAGGAGCCTGCCCGGCCTCTGAGGGCATAAACAAGCGTGAAAGCCGCGGCATGCCATTTATCATTCTACACTCATGGCTTTCACGCGTCGTCCGTGGGCGACAGGTCCTGCTCACCTAAACCGCGTTTGATCTGTGACGGCCCGTCCGGCGTTTCATTATCGAAGCCTTCATGGCTGAGAAAATCAGCAAAATCAGACGTCTGGCGGAAGTCGCGATAGACCGAGGCATAGCGCACATAGGCCACCTCATCGAGGCTGCGCAAGGCTTTCATGATCAGTTCGCCGACCACTTCGGAACCGATATCGGTCTCACCGAGGCTCTCAAGCTGGCGGACAATGCCCGACACCATGCGGTCCACCCGCTCCTGCTCCACCGGACGCTTGCGCGTAGCGATGGCAATGGAGCGTTCCAGCTTTTCACGGTCAAAGGGCGTACGGCGGCCTGAGCGCTTGACGATCATCAGCTCACGCAGTTGCACGCGCTCAAAGGTCGTAAAGCGGCCAGCACATTCCGGGCAGGAACGGCGGCGGCGAATGGCTGCCCCATCCTCGGAGGGACGGGAATCCTTGACCTGAGATTCAGGATGTCCGCAGAAGGGGCAGCGCATCTGTTTTATCCTTAGCTATAGATCGGGAAACGCGCGGTCAGCGCCTTCACCTTTTCACGTACCGTTGCGACAACCGCCTCGTCCGGCTGACCGGAGTTGGAGGCCATGCTGTCCACGACATCGGCAATCAGGTTACCGATCTGACGGAATTCGTCTTCACGGAAACCGCGCGTTGTGCCCGCAGGCGTCCCAAGGCGTACACCTGACGTGATGGTGAAAGGTTGCGGGTCAAACGGAATGCCGTTCTTGTTGCAGGTGATGAAGGCGTGCTCAAGGGCCGCTTCGGTTGCCTTACCTGTCTGACCTTTCGGACGCAGATCAACCGACAGGACGTGGCTGTCCGTACCACCGGAAACAACCCCCAGACCGCGTTCGATCAGGGTTTCGGCCAGAGCGCGGGCATTGGCCACGACCTGAGCGGCATATTGCTTGAATTCCGGCTGAAGCGCCTCACCGAAGGCCACGGCCTTACCGGCGATGACGTGCATCAGAGGCCCGCCCTGAAGACCGGGGAATACGGCCGAATTGATCTTCTTACCCAGCGCTTCGTCGTTAGACAGGATGAGGCCGCCACGCGGGCCGCGCAGGGTCTTGTGAGTCGTAGTGGTCACCACATGGGCATGCGGCAGCGGATCAGGATACTGACCACCGGCCACGAGGCCTGCATAGTGGGCCATATCGACAAACAGATAGGCTCCGACGCTGTCAGCGATTTCGCGGAAACGCTTGAAGTCGATGTGACGGCTGTAGTTGGACGCACCGGCAATGATCAGCTTGGGCTTGTGTTCCTGCGCCAGAGCGGCAACCTGATCATAGTCGATCAGGTGGTTGTCTTCGCGCACCCCATAAGGGATGACATTGAACCATTTGCCCGACTGGTTGGCGGGTGATCCGTGCGTCAGGTGACCACCACAGGCCAGATCCATGCCCATATAGGTGTCGCCCGGTTGCAGCAGCGTGAAGAACACCGCCTGATTGGCATTGGCCCCAGAGTGCGGCTGCACATTGGCATAGGCACAGTTAAACAGCTTTTTGGCGCGTTCAATCGCCAGACGCTCGACCTCATCGACATACTCACAGCCACCATAGTAACGGCGTGACGGATAGCCTTCGGCATATTTGTTGGTAAGCACCGAACCCTGCGCCTCAAGGACGGCTTTCGAGACGATGTTTTCAGAGGCGATCAGCTCAATCTGATCCTGCTGACGTGTCAGTTCGCCCGTAATCGCCGCCAGAACATCGGCATCGGCCGTCGCCAGATCATTGCTGAAATAACCTTTGGGGACAAAACTAGTCACGGGCATAATCCTGTATGTTAGGGTGTGGCAACGCTATATATAGCGTAAGTAACGCGAAATTGCGGCCTGTATAGCCTATACGCGCACGATTCCAAGCCTAATTTTCAGCCTCTCAGGCCCAATATCCGGTGCGCGGCGGCTTAAGTGTCTGAAGCTTGTTTTTCAGTTTCTGTATCGCCAGATTTTTGACCGATACCGGATCATTCGCCGGCCCCATGGCGCTGACCTCCTCACCGGTTTCAGCGTCCACCGCGATCACCTTCAGGTAGGCGCCATTACGATGATATTCGAGCAATATTTCGGACATCGGAACAACCGTTCAATTAACAGCGATGACGCCTGAAAGCGGCCCCATCGTCCAGCAGCATGTCAATATATTGCCCGTCAGCGGATTTTACAAACCGGAAACGGTCGGACCAGGTCTCCCCCTCTCCCGTCATACCGGCCTCTATAGTGATCTGACGCCCCTGCCCTGTCACACCGGTCACCTGACCTGCGCTCTCATAGAAGGTGAGTTTGTCAGCCTCAATCCACAGACGGCTTTCGCCCGCTTCACAGTCGGTCCCTTTAGCCGCCCAAACCCCTTGCCATTCCTTCGGTATGGATTCGGATTGCCACATAGCCTCAGCCACCTGAGACGCGTCAGGCACCGCTACACGACTGCTGAACACCGTTTCAGTCTCATCGCGCGGTGAACAGGCACAAACAACCGCCAGCACTCCCCCCGCAAGACATAAGGCCCGCATAACAAAACTCCGGCAAACGACAGGTCATGTCATTTACCGGAGTCAGAAACAAAAAATCTATCGGTTGTTTTAAGCGACCGCAGGCATACGGGCGACGTTACAATGGGCCCACAGCTTGTCCATGGCCTCAACCAGCGCATCCATCATCGTATCGTCATGATCAGGCGACGGCGTAAAGCGCAAACGCTCGGTGCCCTTGGGCACGGTCGGATAGTTAATCGGCTGAACATAGATGCCAAAATCATTGAGCAGCATGTCCGAGATCATCTTGCAGTGCTTGGCGT
>JBCEBX010000044.1:1251-6633 GCA_039206455.1 Asticcacaulis sp. | reverse complement strand
CGCATATTGTGCATGGCATAGAGCACCCGCCGGTGAACGGGCTTCAGGCCATCGCGCACATCAGGCAAGGCCCGGTGCATGATGGTTGACAGGGCATAGGCCAGATAGCGCCGTGACAGGGCCTCATTCATAGGCTCGCTGAGGATACGGCCGCCTTCTTCGGGAATCACAATATCGTTCATGCCTCAGGTTTACGGCGTGGCCGCGCCTAAGACAAGCGCTTTGGGGCCTTACCCCCGACCTCGGTAACTAGACACGCCAAAGTCAGGCACCAGTGTGCCCTTCGGCGGCTCACCGGTCTGCCAGAAGACATCGATCGGGATGCCGCCGCGCGGATACCAAAAGCCGCCGATGCGCAACCAGCGTGGCTCAAGGAGGTCACGTAACCGCTTGGCGATATAGATGGTGCAGTCCTCATGGAAGGCCCCATGATTACGAAAAGACGTCAGAAACAGCTTGAGCGACTTCGATTCCACCAGATACTGATCCGGCACATAGTCAATAACTATGTGCGCGAAATCCGGCTGTCCGGTGACCGGACAGAGCGAGGTGAACTCAGGGGCGGTAAACCGCGCCACATAGTCGATATCGGCGTGCGGATTAGGCACACGCTCAAGCACCGCCGTCTCAGGCGTATCGGCGGCAACGGTCTGCCCGCCAAGCTGGGTCAGGTTATCGGTGTAATGGGACATGGCACTCATCTCGTCTGGCTATGCCCGTCATATACACCGCTTTTGATCCTGATCCACCTCTGTTGCTACAGGGCGCGATAAACAAAGTTGCGGAAACGCGCCTCACCCTTGCCTGACGCATAGAAGCCGGGCTTGAGCATCAGGAAGCCACCGCGCACATTGTGGTGGTAGCCTGACACTTCCATGCCGCGATCAAAGCGCTTCCAGTTCTGGCCATCGCCTGAGGTATGGAAGCTGATGATATGACGGTCATTACGCACGCGCATGAACATGCGCCGCCCATGCGGATTGGCCGGCCTGCCGCGTTCTATGCCATATTGGTGGGTGATGAAGGTGTTGGCATCAAACCCAAGCCCGCAATAGAGTTGCTGATCATAGAACAGCAACAATCCGGCACGCGCGCCTTCGTCGATTTCGATCTCCATCTCGAACTCATAGGCCTGATCGCCGACCACACAGACCAGAGGCGAAGATGTACTCGGGGCCTCACCGGTTGCCTTGAGATGCAGGACACCGTCTTTACGTTGCAGGCGCTTGCCTTCGTCGGGGGCGGGATTAAAGAAGTTCCACTGGATGCCGTATTTATCTTCACGGAAATCATCCGACAGGGCATAGCCATGCGCCAGCTTGCCGCCATGCGGCTTGCCACCGGCTGGCTTTGGGATTGGTTTCGACAGGTCGCCGCCACCAAATTCCGGCCAGCCGTTTTCCCACCTTACCGGTGCCAGCAAAGCCTGACGCCCCAGCGTCCAGAAGCCGTTTTCATAGCCGTGATAAACCGTCCACCAGTCACCTTTCGGGCCTTCGACCAGTGTGGCGTGGCCGCGCGACCACCATTTTTCACTTAAAGACTCGGTGCGCACCACCGGATTGCGCGGATGGTTTTCCCACGGGCCATTGATGGATTTTGACCGCGCGACAATGACCATATGGCCCGTAGGCGGCCCTGCCGTCCCACCGACCGCCGTAATGACGTAAAAATAATCGCCGTGCCGCGTGATCTTCGGCCCTTCCTGAGAATAGCTTTCGACATCCCAGTCTTCCGGATAGCGCCAGCCGTCATAGACATGTTCGATCTCACCGACCGTCTTCAGGCCATCGTCCGAAAGTCGGATGCGGTCCCCTGCTGACAGAAACAGCCAGCGTGAGCCATCCTCACCGACTGCATGACCGGGATCGATATGATCGGGCAGATCAAGGTCGATCGGCTCGGACCAGGGCCCCGTGATAGTATCGGCCCAGACAACCCACGAGGTGGTGCGGCTGTCGGGGGCCGATGTTTTCTTGGTCGGGATATAGAGATAAAACCGCTCTTTGTGCTTGATCAGTTCCGGTGCCCAGACTGAACCGATATTCTTCGTCAGCGCCGCCGTCAGCGGATGCCAGTTAATCAGGTCTTTTGAGTGCCAGATAATCAGCCCCGGATAGGCCTCAAAGGTCGAGAAGGTCATGTAATAGTCGTCACCATCCTTAAGGATGGTTGGATCGGGGTGATCGCCCGCCAATACCGGATTCAGAAACGTGCCGTCCCCAAGATCACCCTTGCGCTGACCTTCGATGCCTTTGGCCCAGTCAATAGCGGGCGGGCTATCGCAGGCGGCTTCGGCGCGTGCGGCCACAGGCACCGAGGTCATAAAGGCCCCGAGGCCTGCCCATTTCAACGCATTGCGGCGGCTGGTTTCAGTCATATCCGTTCCCTGTTTTATTTCACGCAGGAAACATAACTTGTATGACGAATTTTTCAAGCCCTCTTCTCCCTCCTGCTTTGCGGGAGGGAGGCACTTTGCGTAAGCAAAGTGACGGGAGGGTTACTTTCAGATACCCCTCCGCCTCGCAGGCTCGGCACCTCCCCGCAAAGCAAGGAGGAGGGATACCTGCCCTAGCGCCGTAACTATCCCATTTCTTCGGCGAGCATCGCCAGACGTGCGGCCTGATCATCAGCGATCAGGGCATTGATCATCTGGCTCATATCGCCTTCCATGAACAGCGACAGATTATAGAGCGTCAGATTAATACGGTGATCGGACACGCGCCCCTGAGGGTAGTTATAGGTGCGGATACGCTCGCTGCGGTCACCGGAGCCGACCTGCGATTTACGGGCATCGGAGCGCGCATCATCCAACGCCTGACGCTGCTGGTCATAAAGTCGCGCCTTGAGGTTCCGCATGGCAATGGCGCGGTTCTGGTGCTGGGACTTTTCTGACGAGGTCACGACAATACCGGTCGGCATGTGGGTAATACGCACCGCCGAGTCGGTTTTGTTGACGTGCTGACCACCGGCCCCCGATGAGCGATAGGTATCGATGCGGATATCCTGATCGCGGATTTCGATTTCGACATCTTCGGCTTCGGGCAGCACGGCCACAGTCGCCGCCGAGGTATGGATGCGACCACCGGCTTCGGTTGCGGGCACCCGCTGCACGCGATGTACGCCCGATTCAAACTTGAGACGCCCGAACACGCCTTCGCCGGTCACCGAGGCGATGATTTCCTTGTAGCCACCGGCATCGCCTTCGGAAATGCTGTCGATTTCCACACGCCAGCCCTGACCGGCGGCATAGCGGCTATACATGCGAAACAGATCACCGGCGAAAATAGCGGCCTCGTCACCGCCCGTACCGGCGCGGATTTCGAGAATGGCCGAGGCGTTTTCGTCCTTGTCCTTTGGCGCGAGCAGCAACGCCACACCATGTTCAAGTTCCGGCAGGCTTTCTTTCAGCGTCTGCAATTCTTCGGCGGCCAGAGGCGACAGTTCCGGATCATTAAGCGCAATCAGTTCCTCAAGCTCAGGCCCCTGTGAGCGCGCCTTAAGCAAATGGGTCACCGCATCGACCACCGGCTTCAGTTCGGCATGTTCTTTCGACAGACGTACAATCTCCGCGCCTTCGGTCGCGCTTTCCATGCGCGCCTCAATCATGCGGAAACGGTCAACGACCTGATCGAGCTTGGCCTGTGGCAGATGTATCAACCGTGCAAATCCTGAGAAATCAAAATGTCACGGCCTTCTAAAACGCAATGCCTGAACTGTGAAGCGCTTTTCGCCAAAATCGGCGCTGAGCCAGGAATTGAAAGACGAGACACCATAGGCTCGCTCCTCAGGATCACCTTATGCAACCGCACGCAAGGCTTGATTCCCTTGGGGAAAGGACGGAAATTCACCCAATTGAAATCACTAATAAACCCTTAAAACTAAAAGCATTTTTATTTGCGTTACCTTAAGACATTTAGGTTATTCATTTAAACATACCCCCGTAGTCCGCCCAGTTCGGAGCGTTCGTGAAACGAGATTTGAGTGAATTAAAGCTGCTTGCCCCCATGGCGACGATTGTCGTCATGGTCGTCTGTGCTTTGATTGGTATCCTCTGGGTCTGGGCTCTGCAGACCGATCAGGCCGGGCGGGTTCGCGAAGAAAATCTGGTGCGCATTGGCATTGAGCATCTCATAAAAGAAAATACCCGTCGGATGGCCCCGACCACCTTCTCCGAAGAAGCCGTCAAACGACTGAATGCCGGCGACATGGACTGGATACGCACCCGCTTTGGGGAGCATTACATAAATACGCTGGATTATGACTGGTCGTTTATCACTGATGCGTCGGGCGTGCCCGTCTTTGCCTACGGCATTAAGGGAGAAACCGATCCCGGTCACTTTGAAACCTTCCGGCCGCATGTCGAGAAGCTGCATAATCGCATTCGGGCCTTAAGCACTCAGGATAGCCATCTGCGCCCCTTAAGCGATCCGTCGCTCTCCGGCCAACTGGCGGCCATTGACGGGCGTCTTTATATGGTCGCAGGTAATCCGGTGCGCTCACCGGTGACGGACTTTACCGAACAATCGGCCCTTCCCCAACCGTCTATCGTGATTGCCGCCACCGAGATTACCGGTCTGGAACTTAAGACTCTGGCCCAGCAATATATGCTGTCGTCCATTCATATCGTCCGCCCGGGACAGATCATTGCCCCTGATGATGCGCGCGCCGCCTTTTACGATGATCAGGGTCGTACCATTGTCGAACTGACATGGGTGCCGCAACGTGCGGGTCACGCCCTGTTCATGCGCGCCATCGGGCCGGTATTACTGATTGCCATGGGCCTTGGGGCTGTGGCCCTCTATTTGCTGCATGAAACCCAGAAAACCGCACGTAATCTTATCGCCTCAGAAGCACGTGCCAAGCATATGGCCATGCACGATGCCCTGACCGGCCTGCCCAATCGCACCCTGTTTACCGATCGACTGACGCAGGCACTTGAGCGCATTCGCCGTCAGGGCGGTTATGTCGCCGTACATTGTATCGGCCTTGATCGCTTTAAGGATGTCAATGACACCTTAGGGCACACCGCCGGTGACGAACTAATCCGATACAGCGCTACCAGGATTTCCGGTATGATCCGTGCGGGCGACACACTGGCCCGTTTGGGCGGCGATGAATTTGTCATCGTCCAGACCGACACGAACCCCCACAGTGCCGCCGCCCTGTCCAAACGCATACTTGAATCCTTAAGCGGTAATGTCCTTCTGGAGAGCGGGCAGGTCTATTCCTCGTGTTCCATCGGTGTCACCCTTTTGCAGGATGCCGATATCGAAGCCGCCGAAGCCTTGCGTCAGGCCGATCTGGCCCTTTATCGCGCCAAGGAACAGGGCCGGTCGCAATATGCCTTCTTCGAAGTCGAGATGGACGCGACCATCAAGC
>JBCEBX010000044.1:0-1241 GCA_039206455.1 Asticcacaulis sp. | reverse complement strand
ACTGGAAGCCGGTTTACGCGAAGCGGTCTTAAGCGAGTCCATCGAGGTGGTCTATCAGCCGCAAATGGATCATTTTGGCCGCATTATCGGTGTAGAAGCTCTGGCACGCTGGTCGCATCCTGAGCGCGGGCCGATTTCACCGGCCTATTTCATTCCTCTGGCCGAGGAATGTGGCCTGATGAACGAACTGGGTGCCCTGATCATGCAACGCGCCATGATTGATTCAAAGCGCTGGCCCGGCCTTAAGGTAGCGGTCAATGTGTCTGCGACCCAGCTCCGGTCAAGCCGCTTTCTGTCGCGCATTTCCGGCCTTCTGGCGAGCACCGGCGTTCAGGCACAGTCCATTGAAATCGAAATCACCGAAGGCGTCCTGCTTAACGACGACCAGAATACGCAGCAGACCTTGCGTGAACTGCGTCAGATGGGATTCTCGATTGCACTGGATGATTTCGGTACGGGTTATTCGTCCCTGAGTTATCTTAACCGCTATCCGGTGGACAAGATCAAGATTGACCGGTCTTTTGTCGCCAATCTGGGCATTGACCCCGATGCCGAGGCCGTTATTCGCGCCATTATCCGTCTGGCCAAGGCCCTTAATCTCGGCATCCTTGCCGAAGGTGTCGAAACCCGTGGCCAGCGCAATATCCTGCGTCAGGCAGGTTGTCCGGTGATGCAGGGCTATCTGTTCTCACGCCCCGTTGATGCCGACGGTATTGATGAACTGATGTTTGGGCAGATTGAAAAAGCCGCCATCACCCACGGCATTGTGCGTATGCGCTAAACCGGTGCTGATGGCCCCACGGCAATTGACCTTTGCCAGTCAGCACACTAAGTCATCGGACAAACACTCAGAGGTCTGTCCGGTGCATATCAACGATTATCCGCAACTCGAAATCAATCCGGTGTCCGGTCCGCTTACAGGGCAAGTCATTCTGCCCGGATCAAAATCCCTGACCAACCGCGCCCTGCTGATCGCCGCGCTGGCGGCAGGTGAAAGCCGCCTGAACGGTGTGCTTTCCAGCGACGACACCCTGTATATGGCCGCTGCCCTGCGTGAGATGGGCGTGGAAATCACAAATCACGATGCCACGACCCTGATGGTTCGCGCTTCGGGCAAGCTTAAGGCACCCGATAAACCGCTGTTCCTCGGCAATGCCGGCACCGCCACCCGCTTTCTGACCGCCGCTGTCGTCCTGGCCGATGGCGAAGTCGTGGTCGATGGCGATGAGCATATGCGCAAA
>JBCEBX010000043.1:0-6688 GCA_039206455.1 Asticcacaulis sp. | reverse complement strand
ATGGTTTGTTTTGCCGGTCTGTTGCTTTATATCGGCTTTCTGTTTCTTACGCGGGCGGTCAGGCCCGCCGATATCAAACGCGCCCTGAAGCGCGGTTAAGGCACGAACAATGACGACTATGCGTATTCTGTCCGGTATTCAGGCTTCGGGTTCATTGCACCTTGGGAACTATCTGGGGGCTTTGAAGAAGTTCACCGACATGCAGGCTCTTGAGGCCGAGCGTTTTTATATGATCGCTGATCTGCATGCCATTACCGTGTGGCAGGATCCGGCCAATCTGTTGTCTCAGACGCGTGAGATTGCCGCCTGCTATCTGGCGGCGGGCGTGACGCCTGAACAGTCGGTGATCTTTGCCCAGTCTTCGGTGCCGGAGCATACGGAGCTTGGGTGGTTGTTTAACTGCGTGGCGCGTCTCGGCTGGCTTGATCGCATGACCCAGTTCAAGGACAAGGCCGGTAAGGACAAGGAACGCGCCTCCATCGGGCTCTATACCTATCCGGTGTTACAGGCCGCCGATATTCTTTTGTATAAGGCGACCCACGTGCCGGTCGGTGAGGATCAGCGCCAGCATCTTGAACTGACGCGCGACGTCGCCAAGAAGTTCAATCACGACTATAAGACTGATTATTTTCCGCTGCCGGAAACCCTTTATCAGGGGCCGGGGGCGCGGATCATGAGCTTACGTGATGGTCTGGCCAAGATGTCGAAATCCGATCCTTCGGACAATTCGCGTATTAACCTGACCGATACGGCAGACACCAT
Organism: Asticcacaulis sp.; assembly: GCA_039206455.1. Taxonomy (GTDB): domain Bacteria; phylum Pseudomonadota; class Alphaproteobacteria; order Caulobacterales; family Caulobacteraceae; genus Asticcacaulis. Next base: position 5,926 of record JBCEBX010000043.1, on the reverse strand, counting down.
TGCCTCAAAGATCAAGAAGGCGAAGTCCGATGCCGAGGTGCTGCCCGAAGCGCCCGAAGGTCTGGATGACCGCCCCGAAGCCAAAAACCTTGTCGGCATCTATGCGGCGCTGGCCGGTGTATCGGTTCAGGAGGTGCTGAATGACTTTGGCGGTAAGGGTTTTGGCGCGTTTAAGCCCGCTTTGGCTGAGGTCGTGGTGGACAAGATGTCCCCTGTGTCAGAGCGTCTGCGTGGCCTATTGAATGAGCCTGCGGAAATTGACCGTGTGCTGAAGATCGGTGCCGAGAAAGCCCGTGCGGCGGCGGCGCCCGTGGTGCAGGATGTGAAAAAGATTATCGGCCTTTGGGGCTGATTTGAGGAGGGTTTAACATGCGTGGATTAATTCTGTTGGTGGCGGCGGGTCTGGTGCTTACGGCCTGTGAAGCGAAAAAGCCGGTAGGACACGAATCTGAACATGCGGATGCCGCTGATAGCATTACCTTGCAAAATCTGAGCTTCTCGCATCTGGCTATTCGGGCCGCGCTTGGGGAAAACCCGAATACCGCTGCCTATGTGGTTATCGAAAATCCGACCGCCGGGGATGACCGTCTGTTGTCGGCTCAGGCAGGCTGGGCAGACAAGACTGAACTGCACACGATGGAAACCGTGGACGGCGTCATGAAGATGGCGACGGCGCCCGAAGGTTTTGTCATCAAGGCCGGTGAAACCTTAGAGCTTAAGCCCGGCGGCAATCACATCATGCTTCTGGGCCTGAAAGAGCGCCCTCAGGAGGGTGAGATGCGCGAGATCATTCTGACCTTTGAAAAGGCCGGACAGGTGCCCCTGACCTTACCGGTAACAACGACACCGCAGGCGGCGGGCGGTCAGGGCCATGGTCACGACCACTAAACCGGAAACAGATCGTCGATAAGGTCAGTCAGGGCTTCGTGGCTGGCCTTTACGGCGTCGGCGTCATAGCTCATGGGGGTCAGGGGGTTGGCCTTGCCGAAGGTTTCTTCGTCAAAGGCATGGCTCGCCTTAAGCCCTATGGTATGCAGGCTCAGGCCGTCTTCGCTTAAACGGTCGAAGACGGCTTTTGCATTTTTGTAAGACGTCAGATGGTCGCGCGTCGCTAGAACGGCGGTGGTTTGCGGCTTGTGCAGCCACGGTTTAGACAGGCTACGGGCGGGGAAATTGATATAGGGATAGACGAGAAACAGCCCCTTGATGCGCGCAATGAGGGCCGCGTCGGGGTCTTTTAGTTTTGCGTCTCCGGAACGGGTCAGGGCCTGCGTCATCAAGTCCATGATCGACCAGCCGCCATGGCTCCAGCCCGCCAGAATGATCTGATCACTAAGGACGTCAGGCCGGTTGGATATGCCCCACAGGCTTGAAAGCACATCACCTGAGCGCTCATAGCCCTGAAGCACAGCACCGGTACATACCAGTGACACGGCGGCGGTACGGCCTATGCCACGCGGTTTAAGCGAGTCGATGACAAAGGCTCTGACGCCATTTTTGACGGCGGTTTCGGCATAGAGATGAATATGCGGACGAATGCCGCCGCAGCCGTGAAACAGCAAAATGGCGGGGCGCGGCAGATCATCATCCGGCCCATAGACGGTCATGTGCGGCTTAAGTGTATCGAAACGTTCGGCCATGGTATCGGCCATAAAAAATCCCCCACCGGTTACAGTGGGGGATTAGATAGCGTCTAATTATGTTCGCATAAAGATCAGATTTTAGTGGCGGAAGACGCGTACACCGGTAAAGGCCATGGTCAGACCGGCCTCATCGGCGGCAGCGATGACGTCGGCGTCCTTAATGGAACCGCCGGGCTGAATGACGGCAGAGGCACCAGCAGCGGCAGCTTCAAGCAGACCATCAGGGAAGGGGAAGAAGGCTTCGGAGGCGCAGGCCGATCCGTTGGCCAGTGATTGCGTAAGGCCGAGCTTTTCAGAGGCTTCCTTGGCGCGCAGGGCGGCAATACGGGCGGAGTCGCGACGGTTCATCTGACCGGCGCCTATACCGGCCGTGCGGCCTTCCTTGGCATAGACAATGGCGTTTGATTTCACGTGCTTGGCAACCGTGAAGGCAAACAGCATGTCTTCGATTTCGGTCGGGGTCGGTTGACGCTTAGTGACGATTTTCAGATCAGCCGCCGTAATGCGGGCGGTGTCACGCGATTGCACAAGCAAGCCACCGGCCACCGAACGGAACACCTGACCACCGGCCAGAGGATCGGGAAGGGTGCCGGTCGTCAGAAGACGCAAATTTTTCTTGGCGCGGAAGATTTCGATGGCGTCTTCGTCCACTTCGGGGGCGACGACGACTTCGGTGAAGATTTCGACAATCTTTTCGGCAGTGGCGCGGTCCAGACGACGGTTTAGGGCGACAATACCGCCAAAGGCCGACACGTCATCACATTCCAGCGCGCGCTGGTAGGCGCTCAGCAGGTCACCACCGACGGCAACGCCACAAGGGTTGGCGTGCTTGACGATGACGCAGGCGGGCTGATCGAATTCAGCCACCAGCTCAATGGCCGCATCGGTATCGGCGACATTGTTATAGCTCAGTTCCTTGCCCTGAAGCTGGGTGGCCGTAGCGACGCCCGGACGCTCTTCGTTTGTCTTGAAGAAGGCGGCGGACTGATGCGGGTTTTCGCCATAGCGCATGGTTTGGATGCGGCTTCCGGCAATGGTTTTGCGCTCGGGATAGGCGTCGCCAAGTTGGGCGGCAAACCATGTGGACACAGCGCTGTCATAGGCAGCGGTGCGGGCAAAGGCACGGGCGGCAAGAGATTTTCTCAGAGACAGACTGGTCTGGCCGTTTTCAGATACAGCGGTGATGACTTCGTCCATACCGGTCTTATCGACGCAAACGGCGACATAGGGATGGTTCTTGGCCGATGAGCGGATCATGGCTGGCCCGCCAATGTCGATATTTTCAATGGCGGCTTCAAAAGCGCCACCACCGGCAACGGTCTTTTCAAACGGATAGAGGTCGATCCAGACAATATCGATCGGGGCGATGTCGTGATCGGTCAGGGCTTTGGCGTGTTCCGGGGCATCGCGATAGGCGAGAAGGCCGCCGTGAACCTTAGGGTGCAAGGTCTTAACGCGGCCATCCATCATCTCCGGGAACTGCGTCAGGTCGGAGACGTCCTTAACGGCAATGCCAGCTTTTTCGATAGCGGCGCGGGTGCCGCCAGTCGAGATGATTTCAACGCCTGCGGCCACGAGCGCCTGGGCGACCTCGATCAGGCCGGTCTTGTCCGACAGGGAGATCAGGGCGCGTTGCGGTTTAACAAAATCAGGGGCGGGCGGGAAATCAGGTGCGGCGGGCATGGCGATCCATCAGTACAGGTGGGGAATAGAATGGGCGCGGTTTACACGACCGTCATGAATATGACAACCGCCAGCCCTTTTTAGCCTTCGGCGGGCGACAGTTTCCAGCGGATACGGGTCGGGCCGTCCGGACGGCACATGCCCCTGAGGGCCAGAATCGTGGTCTTGCGGGGCGCGCCCTTGTCAAACACGGCCCCTTCCTCGATGACGGCCTCACGGGCATCATGACGCAACCACCAGCCGCGACCACTTAAGCCACGCAGCAGTATGCTTTTCTTGTCGCGTGCCAGAGAGGCCTGAACGTCCGGATGCAGAATGAAGCGCAGCGTATAGTTCGGTAACTGGGCCTGTTCACGCTTGAGGTCGATGCTGAGCAGGCGCTCTTCGCCCCTGAGTTCGTCCTTGGCGATATCGACATAGAGGCGGCGCTCATGCTTCAGACCAAATTGTGAGCGCCAGCCGTCATGTTCCATCTCAAGCAGGCTGCCGGCGTCTTCGGCTTCGACACGGCGGCTGCGGATACGGTAATGCGGCCCATGCAGGGCGAAATGCAGCAGTTCACCAAAACGACCCGTGACGGGGGTAAGGATTACCGCATCATTTAGCTGAAGTCCGTTGGCGGCGTTCAGCATACGAAATTCATGACGGTCAGATTGCTGGGGCGACCAGCCGGGGGCGACAAACAGCTTGTCACGACCGCCGGAAACCTCAAAGCCCATCGGATGATCGCAGGCCCCGTAGCCGAGCGCGCCCGACTTCGCTTCGCCCGTATCGACATAGACACTCAAGGAGCGCCCGTTCAGGCGGTGATAGCGACCATGTTCCAGAGAGTGCGGCAGGGCAGCAGGCGCTACGGGACGATTGTTTTCCCTTAACAGGGCCGGTGCAATCTGGTCTTCATGCAGGGCCTCTGCTCCCTGAAAGGCACATAGTGAGCCATCGGGATGGGACAGGGTGCGCACGAAGCGGCTCAGGCGTTCAATGGCGGTTTCTACCTCTTCGGGCAGAGTTTCGCCGCGCTGATTGAGGCCATCCTCAACCAGAAGCAGATCGTAAAGGAGGTTCAGGCCATCCAGCGGATTGCGTGTCGCGGGGGTGCCGTCAGGCAAGAGCGTGCGTTTCAGCGCCTTGAGCAGAAGTTTAAGGCCCTTATGGCGGAAACCGTCACCGATGCGGCCACTTAAGGCGCAGCCGGTAAGCGTCAGGGCCACGGCTTTTTGCGCGAACCATGCCGGATGATCTGACAGGCGGCTGAGGTGCCGGGCCTGAGCGGCCATGGACTGCGCCAAAATCTGCACCTCGTCTTCGGTGGCGAAAATGGCCATGCGACGGGCAAAGAGGCTGAGATTGATCAGGCGGCGGGCCAGAACCTCCTGTGCCCAGACGAAGGGCGTCCATTTACGGAAGGTTCTTTCCCATAACAGAAACAGGCGCAGGGCTTCCTTCGCGCCGTCATCGCCTTGCGTCATCAGGGGCGATAGCCAGGCAAAGCGATGCAGTTCAATGGCAAAGGCGCGGGTAGGTGACGGGCGGTTCCACGGATCGCCTGAGCCTTGGGTGCTCATGCGCGCCCCGGCCAGCGTAAAGCGGCCGGACATTATGGCACGCCCCAGCAAGGCATTGGTCGGTCTTATTTCATGGGGAGCGGCAATGAAGCCTTCGATGGACGGGCCTTTGAGCGTCATGCGATAGCCCGGCATACCGAACCATTCAGCCGCCGACTGCTTGCGCACCCATGCCAGCACGATCTTTGCCCAGGGCGCGTGGGCAATATGATAGCCGCTTGTCGGGTTCTGTTCGTAGGCCTGCTGCTGCATCAGGTGCCTCTCTTAGAGCGCGTCACACAAAATTTAGAGCGTAGTTCCGATTCATTATGAACGGAACCCGCTCTAAAGGCCCTTGAGCGTCTTGATATTGGAGGCGTAGGCCGAGGGGCCACCCTTAAAGACAGCGGTGCCAGCGACCATTGCCGTGGCCCCTGCGGAGACACAGGCGGCGGCATTGTTGAGGTTTACGCCACCATCGACCTGAAGGATGGCCGGATGGTTCAGGGCATCAAGTTTTTTGCGTACGGTCTCGATCTTACGCAGCTGGCTGTCGATGAAGCTCTGGCCACCAAAGCCCGGATTGACGCTCATGATCAGGATGAGATCCAGATCGTCCATGACCCACTCAAGACCTTCGAGTGGTGTGGCCGGATTAAGTACGACACCGGCCTTGGCCCCGAGATGGCGGATTTGCTTCAGGGTGCGGTGCAGGTGCGGGCCGGATTCGGGATGCACGCTCATATAGTCGGCACCGGCGGCACGGAAGGCCTCAAGATAAGGATCAACCGGCGTCACCATCAGGTGCACGTCAAACGGCTTGGTCGTATGCGGGCGCAGGGATTTCACCACATCCGGCCCTATGGTCAGGTTCGGTACGAAATGACCATCCATGACATCGATATGAATCCAGTCAGCACCGGCCGCATCGATGGCGCGGACTTCTTCACCGAGCTTTGAGAAGTCGGACGCCAGAATGGAAGGGCAAATCAGAGGTGTGGTCATGTTGCTTTCAAACCTTTAGCAATAAAGCCAGTTTCAGGTGAAGGGCTGCCC
>JBCEBX010000042.1:5698-6695 GCA_039206455.1 Asticcacaulis sp. | reverse complement strand
GGCGCGGGTGGCGCGTTCCAGCGCGGGCGCATTTCCGCCGTGCGGCAGGAACAGGGGGGCGCCTTCGGTGCGGCTGATCAAGGGGTGAGACGGGTCGATATAGGTGGCGGGCGTTTGCTGATCATCAAGGCCGATCATCAGGGGGCCGCGCTGACGCAGGGCGGGTATGTATCGCGCCTGCCAGATATGGTTATTGAGGTAGAGGTTTTCGTTCAGACCCAGAAGGGCAATGGGTTGAAAACGACCCTGACCAACAGGGCGGAAAAAGATCGGGTATTCACGCTGGATGTCAGCAAATTCGCCGGGAAAGACCGGCATCTGATTGATGTTGTCGCCAAGATCTGCCCCGTAGCGCTCAATCAGCCTGAGGTCATGATGAGCGATGTTATCCAGAAGCACCGGGGTAGTCATAAGCCATCCTGTACAAAACGATGGGGAAGACCGGACAAAATCCGGCCTTCCCCGATAGATCAGAGATAGTCTTTAGAACTTGAAGCGAACCCCAAGTTGATAGCGCGTGTCAAGTTCCTGAGCGAAATAGAGATTGCTCTTGTCACGGCCAAAGGTACGCAGATGTTCGTTGGTCAGGTTCAGACCTTCGAAAGTCAGCAGGATGGAAGGTGTGATCTCGTAGTTCACCGACACATCGACAACACCAAAGGCTTCGGTGAAGACCGGGTTACCGGCATTGCCGTCACGGTTGGTGGCTGACAGGAACTCATCACGCCAGTTATAGGACAGGCGACCGGAAAGCGGTCCCTTGTCGTAGATCAGGGTGACGTTATAGGTATCCGACAGGCCGAGCAGAGCGAACTGATCCACGCCCGGAGGGGCGCTGCGGTCAATGGCCACATCCCCGCGAACCGTGGTCAGGCTGCCGGAAACACCGAAGCCCGTCGATCCGAAGAAGTGCTGGAAGGCCAGTTCCATACCGTGGTGGTTGGCGGTTTCGTTGTTGATCGGCACGCGGGTCGAGAAGGTGAACAGCGGATCGTTA
>JBCEBX010000042.1:0-5688 GCA_039206455.1 Asticcacaulis sp. | reverse complement strand
GTCTTCGGCTCTGTAAACATCCTCAACGAAGGTCAGATTCAGGTCGCCGTTGCCATCAAGATTGGCCTGATACTCGGCTGTTGCCGCAGCCACATCCCCACCGTTTTGCTGGATAAGGGCGGTCATGGTGAACAGGTTCACATCCGACGGGGCCTGGCCGATACCTTCAAGTGCGGTCAGGGCGGTGCCCGAACGGCTGCCCGGCTGGCCCGAAGACGGGTCACGCAGGCCGAAATGGTTTTCGTTTACACGACCGGTGCCGAGGAAGTTGGCCACGTCCTTGTTGTAGTAGCCGACCGAGACATAGCTGTCGGTGCCATAGTACCACTCAAGCGAGAAGTCGACATTGCTTGATTCCAGTGGACGCAGGTTCGGGTTGCCCTTGTCTGCCGTAGCAATACCACCGTCCGCGATTGGGCGGTTCGGGGTGTTAACAACAACTGTAGAATAAAGGTTGTTGAAGGCAGGACGGGCGATGGTCTTGGAGTAGGACGCCCGTACGATCAGGTCGTCACGCAGATTAACCGAGACATCGATGTTTGGCAGCCAGTTGTCATAGCTTCCGCTGAGGGTTGGTGGGGCAACCTGTGCGCCGAAGGTACGCGTGAAGTCGTTGTCGGAGGTCCAGACGATGGCCGTCGGCAGGCTTTGCAGCGCTGGCGCAGTGACGTCTGTTTTTTCGTAACGCAGACCGGCAAGGATCTTGGTTGGGAAGCCGACCAGCTCTGTCGAGACAAAGAACTGACCATAGGCGGCCTGAACCTTTTCCTCGACCGTGTTACGCGACATGGCCAGCGTAGGCAGGTTGACATTATAGCCGTCGGCAAGGGCTTCATAGAGCTTCACAGCATTGGCGCGGAAGGCCACGTCTGCGTCACCCGGTGAGAAGTCCTGATACAGGCAGCTCAGGCAGAAGGTTTCGACAAGACCGGCGGCGTATTGTTCTACGTCACCCGGATTGGCGATGCCCCAGTCACCCAGCGCCTGATAGGTTTCGCCGGTGGTGGTGGTCAGTTCGCCCTTGCGGAAGGCAGCACCGAAATCAAAGCGGCTGTCACCATTCAGTTCATAGGTGGCATCGATGCGGAATTCATCTACGTCGTGGGTCTGGCTGTTGGCCCAGGTACGCGCGATTTGTGAGCCGACATCACCCAGATCAAGACGACCATTGTCGTTGCCGCGGATGGAATCGTCCATGACGTAACGCTGAACCGGGAAGCCGCTGCGGAAATCAACCGAGTGCGAGGTTACGACCGGCGCACCGATGGAGACTGTGGTCGATGTCGAACCGTTCGAGTTGTTCGGCAGGGATTCGCCCTTAGACTTATGGTAGTCGAGATTGACCGTCAGATTGTCGCTGACATTCCACTGAGCATTCAGACCGAAGGACTTAAGGGTGTCCTTGGTCGAGCGATACTGCTGCTCGAAGCCCATGTCCTTAACCGGAGACAGGGTTTCATGCATGAATACGGCTGTGCTGACGGCGCCATCTTCGAAAATGACCTGATCGAACGGACGGTTGAACCAGTTCGTCTGGTCAAGGCGTTGTTCGGTAGCTTCGTTCTCAACAAACAGAACATCTGCCGTAAACAGCCAGTTTTCAACCGGACGCCATTGGGCAGTAGCCTGAACGTTTGTACGCTTAGAGTTGATGTCCGACACGTGATAGCGCGAATCGTTGGCGAAGGAGACCCACTCGGTCGCGCCTGGGGCGTTAGTGACCGTGGCACCCGGAGTTATACGATTGCCGCCGGGTAAGAACGCGCTGCCGGGTTCAATGTTCCAGCCGTTGACGGTCGCTGAGCGAGTTGTGATGTCGCGTTCCGAATGGGCACCGAACAGAGAGAAACCAAAGGTGCGGTCTTCGTTAGACCAGCTGTAGGCGCCGGACACTTCGGGGGTCCAATCCTTGCCGTCATAGACGTTTTCGCCATGCAGCCCCTTAACGGTGATCGAACCTTGCGAACCGGCACGGTTCAGCGGGCGCAGGGTTTCGATGTTCAGGGTGGCGCCGATACCGCCGGAAGATATGTTGGCTTTACCGGTCTTATAGACCTTCAGGCCGCTGACGCCGTCCGAGGCAATATTACCGAAATCGAAGGTACGGGTACCGCCGCCAACCGTATCGCCGGTCTGGTCACCGCCGATAGCCGCAATGTTTGCGGTCGGCATGGTGCGGCCGTTCAGGGTCACAAGGTTGAAGCCCGGGCCAAAACCACGAACCGTGACTTCGGAACCTTCGCCGTTGACGCGGTTGATCGACACACCGGTAATGCGTTGAATGGATTCAGCAAGGTTGGTGTCAGGGTATTTACCCATGTCTTCGGCGGAGATGGCATCGACGATGCCGTCCGAGTTTTTCTTGACGTTCATCGAGCGCTGAAGCGATCCGCGTACGCCGGTGACGACAATGGTCTCTATTTCTTCGGTGCCTGTGTCGACACCTTGTGCCTGAGCGGTACCTGCCATTACGGCGAGGGTCGAGGCGCTGCAAAGCGCGACCCCACGCAGCAATCTTTGCAGATTCCGGCTGTTGTTCTTACGGCTCATTATGTTTCCTTCCGACTGTATTATTATGGTTATGGCTGTGCGTCCGCAGGCGGCTGAGCGCACGGGCTCAGCACGCGTTTGCAGCGTTCAGTACGCAAACTCACCCGGGCGTCACGGCGGTTGACCATGGTGCCGGGAGCATTGTCCTAAGGGAGCGTTTGAACCTTTTGAGGTTTCCGACGTTCCTGCCCCGTTCGGGATCGCCCAATGGGGTCAATCCTCGTTTTTTATGGGGTAGCGCTATCATGATAACGTTGTCAATTAAAGAGGGGTGGGACATTTCAAAGACATTTTTAGCGTTCTGAATGGCTGGTCGTTGCAAAAAGAACACAAAAATGTTTTTATAAATAAAATTTACAATGCCATTTTTGAAATTAGCTATTGATTTATATGGATAATATTTAAGATTGTGGCAGCGTTGTCATACAATTGGGCGCAAAAATTTTAGAGGGTGGGTGGTTCCCGCCGTTAAGAGAGGCGAATGGATGGGTGGAAAAGGCGAAATGCGCTTTTTCTACAAATTTCTGCGGAAACTGGCGTCTGGTGCATCCTTAAGGGGACAGATCGACATCAGGGATTATGCAGCATGAAATCTTTCCTATCCGGCCTTGTGATTCTCGGGGGCTGTTTCGCCCTGCCCGCCGCGGTGCAGGCAGAGACGTCACCGCGTGCCTATTATTTCGGCAGCGACCTTTCGTATGTGAATGAGATGGAAGATTGTGGAGCGGTTTACCGGGATAAGTCCGGTGCCCCGACGGACATATATGGCTTGTTTGCAGAGACCGGTACCAATCTGATTCGCATTCGCCTGTGGAATGACCCGCACTGGACGGATTATTCGCATCTGACGGATGTGAAGCGGGCCTTGAAGCGGGCGAAGGCGGCAGGGCTGCCGGTGTTACTGGATTTTCATTATTCCGATGACTGGGCTGATGGCGAGAAGCAACTGGTGCCCAAGGCCTGGGTCGGGTTGTCGGACGATCAACAGGCCGAGGCCTTATATAAATTCACTTATGACACCCTGATGGAACTTCATGCCGAGGGGTTGATGCCGGATCAGGTGCAGGTGGGTAACGAAACCAATGGCGAGATGATGGGCGATCTGACCTATAGCGAAGGGCAGGCGAAAAAGCCGATCAACTGGGAACGCAACGCCAAACTGTTCAAGGCGGGGATCAAGGGGGTTCAGGATGCAGGTAAGGCGGCAGGCAAGATGCCGCGCATCATGCTGCACATCGCCCAGCCGGAAAATGTTGAGCACTGGTTTCTGGAGGCGACGCGCCATGGTGTGGATGGCTATGACCTGATTGGCATCAGCTATTATCGCAAGTGGTCGAAGATGGATCTGGCGGGGCTGGCGGCGGTGATGAACCGGGTGCGCCATACCTATCCGGATAAGGACATTGTTGTGGTGGAAACCGCCTATCCGTTTACCGATGACCATAATGACCAGAGCGGAAATCTTCTGGGGTCGGATTCGGCCTTTGCCCCCTATGATGTCACGCCTGAAGGGCAGGCGCGCTATATGAAAGACCTGATGCAGCTGACGCTCGATAATGGCGGGGTCGGTGTGGTCTATTGGGAACCGGCATGGGTTTCGACGCCGTGTAAGACGCGCTGGGGTACGGGGTCGAACTGGGAAAATGCCACCTTTTTTGATTTTGACGGCAAGCCCTTGCCGGTGCTTGACTGGCCTAAGGCAGACTATGTCTATCCGGTAGAATTGACCTTTGTTGTGGCCGGTGAAGGGCAGGAGGCCCTGTATATAACCGGTGATTTTACAGGCGGGCTGGCTGTGCCCATGCAAAAGCGGGGCAGCGATTTTATCTATTCAAGTTGGCTGAAGCCGGAGGCGTCGATTGTGGTGGGAGTGGCCCCGAAGCCTGAGGCATTGGGGGATGCCAAGGCGTCGGAAGTCGTGGTGCCGAAAACGTCGGCGCGGGTCAGGCTGAGTGTGGCGCAATAACAGTCTCTAAAACGTCACAGGTGAATTAATTGTCATACAATTATCTGGTCAAAGGCAAATTCTCATGCTTTACTCAAGGCGATCGCCCGCACCAAGACGGGCGACGTTTCAGACAGGGTAAAATATGGAAACGCTTAGTAACGGGAGGCGTCTTACGACGTATCGGTCGTGAGTATGCATCAGGAGCGGCTGGCCTTTGTGGGGACGCATATCATGCCGCATGAGGCCGGATTGCGACAATGGCTGATGCGGGCAGGGCTGAGTGAGTCCGAGCGCGATGATCTGGTGCAGGAAATGTATTATCGCCTGTTGCGTCAGACGGGGTTCAGGCACATCACCAATCCGCGGGCCTATATGTACCGGATCGCGCGCAACATCCTGCTTGAGCAGATCAGGCGCAATCGCGTGGTATCCATTACCACCGTACAGAATATTGATGAACTGGGGACGTTTGATTTCACGCCGTCACCGGAAGACACGGTTTCGGCCAGACGCGAACTCACGCGGGTAATGGACTTTATCGAAGGCTTGCCTGAACGTTGTCGTTCGGTGTTTGCTCTGCGGCGGATACATGGTCTGTCACAGGCGGAAACAGCGGCGCGGCTGGATCTCAGTGAGAATGTCGTTGAGAAAGAAACCGCCAGAGGGTTGAGTCTGATACTGGCGCGCATTGCCGAAGGTGATTCCGGCGCAGTACAGGCCAAAACGCTCACCCCTTTGACGACCGGTCAGCTTAAGGCGGGCCATGTCACCTGAGGCTTTGTGTATCGATGAGGTGGCGGCCCAATGGGTGGCGCGACAGGCCGACGCGCCGCTGGGGGCGGAGGCGCAGGCGGCATTTGATGTCTGGTATGCCGCAGATACCCGTCATCAGGGGGCCTATTTCAGGGCGCAGGCGGCCTGGGCCATGCTGGGGCGGGCCCGTGTGATGGGGGCCGGACAGGCGGTGCCTGAAAGCGTTACAGAAGCGGCGGCATTGGCGGCCCCTGTCGGTCAAACCGTAAGCGTCACCAGACGGCGGTGGCTGGGTCGTGTGGCCGGAGGGGCTGTGGCGGCCTGTGCCGGTATGGGGTTTCTGGCGCATCAGGCCCTGAGTGAGCGTTTTGCTGTGCAAACCGGTGTCGGCGAGATGCGGCGGTTGCCGCTTAAGGATCAGACCATAGCCAGCGTCA
>JBCEBX010000041.1:0-6706 GCA_039206455.1 Asticcacaulis sp. | reverse complement strand
CACGGTGCACCGTCATTTGCCCGCGACGCACTTCATCATCGTCCATACACGGCTGGTCATCATGCACCAGCGAATAGGCATGTATGCACTAAAGCGCACAGGCGGCCCGCAACACCGCCTGAGGGTCAGCGTCAAACAAACGACCGGTTTCAAGCGCGAAAAACGGACGCAAGCGCTTGCCCGGACCAAGCACCGCATAGCGCATGGCTTCCATCAGGCGGGACTCAGGCCCCTCACCGCGCGGCAGAAGCTGATCAAGGGCCATGGTCACAAGATCAGCCGTCTCCTGCATGCGTCGCTGCAACGGCGGAAGATCAGAATTGGCAGCGGTCAGAGGCAAATCCATATAATCCTAAAATATGTCCCGACGGGCCGAAACCAGGGCTCTCATTAAAACGGCTTTAATTAAAATCGGCGGCGGCGGTTCCCTCAACCTGCCCTGCCTTGTTAAGGGTAATTTTTTCAACCTGCAAGCGCGCGGCCTCAAGCCGCTGTTCACACAGGGCCTTAAGAGCGGCACCGCGCTCATAGAGTTGTAGCGATTTTTCAAGCGGTGCCTGACCGGATTCCAGTTCAGCCACGATCTTTTCAAGCTGAGACAGGGCGTCTTCGAAGGACAGGGTATCGGTAAGATTTTCGCTCATTTTACAGGTTCTCTAATTCTTAAATCAGTGGCTACGCTTTTCGTAGCGGCGACAGCCCCAGTACTTAAACCCCTGCTCGCAGGTTTGGCCATAGCCCGCCTTCACCAGTTCCAGAGAAATCATAAAATTGAAATAGCCATGCGCCATCAGCAGCACATCGCCGCCTTCGGAAGCCTTTTCAATCAGGAAGCGGGCGGCTTCACGGGCGCGCACTTCGGCCTGTTTGCGATTTTCCTGTCCCTGATGATGGTTGAATGCCCACCACCAGATACGTGATATCCCGCCCCAGTATTTAGGTGAAAACCGGATGAAATCCGGAAATTTCGGCGGTGGCAAAGGCGCTTCGACAAACAAGGGCAGGGATTGAAACGGTTTACCGTCCGACACGGCCTTAGCGGTTTCAATGGAACGCGGCAGGGTTGAGGAGAAAATATAGGCGGCCTCTCGCGCATAGGCTTTCAGGCGCTCAGGCGGAATCTGCCCTTCGAGCAGACCGGACTCGTCATAACGCCGCCACCAGTCGCGATAGCCTTCGGCGGTCAGCTTTACCCGTCGGGACAAGGCCGGTTCACCATGCCGCGTCAGGGTAATTGCGCCGTAAGGCTTTGCCCCGTCTTCGGTTTTCACCCTATCCTGCACTGGCTGCACTGCGCCCCCAAATCGGTAACCGTCCGCACATCACAGCCGATTCTCCGTTTGTTGTTAAAGGAACGGGTTTGGTAGCCCGCTCAACAAGGGGTTACAAGTGTTTATTGTGCTGTCACTTTGCAGCCTGAGCGCAATTTCCCAACCCTATCCCCAATTAGTTTGCCGGTTTTTGCACCCCGAAATGCACGACATTGGTGCGTCCGGTGCGAAAACCGGCCTCACAATAGGCGAGATAGAAGAGCCAGAGTTTACGGAAGGCGCGGTCAAATCCGGTGATGCGCCCCTCCGCCCATGCGGCTTCAAACCGCTGCGCCCACAGTTTCAGCGTCAGAGCATAGTCCTGACCGAAGCCAGTATCGGACAAGACTTCAAGACCGGCTTTTTGTGTCTGGTCTTTCAAGCGCCCTATCGAGGGCAGCATACCCCCGGGGAAGATATACTTCTGAATGAAATCAGGCCGTTCCTTATATTCTTCAAACAGATCATCGCGAATGGTGATGACCTGAAGTCCCGCCTTGCCCCCCGGTTTCAGACAGGCCTTAAGCTGTCTGAAATAGTCGTCCCAGTATTGCTCGCCCACGGCCTCAAACATTTCGATTGAGACAATGGCGTCATACTGACCGGTGACATCACGGTAATCGAGAAGCCGGATATCGACCCTGTCGCTCAGCCCCAGACGCTGCATACGGTCGACCGCATAGTCATATTGGGCCTGTGAGATGGTCAGGCAGGTCACTTTTGCCCCGATCACACCGGCGGCATATTCGGCAAAACCGCCCCAGCCGCAGCCAATCTCAAGCACATGCTGGTCAGGCTTAAGCTCAATCAGGCGCGATAAGGCAGCATATTTCTCGGTCTGCGCCGCTTCTAGCACTTTTTGTGCATCCGCCTTTACGATCGCCTGTTTTTTAAACAAGGCCGAGGAATAGGTCATGGTGGCATCAAGCCACTGACTGTAAAAGGCATTCCCGAGATCATAGTGGGCGAAAATGTTCCTCCTTGAGCCTTCGCGCGTATTGCGATTGAGGAAATGGCCGATGCGGTTGACCATCTTGATGACCGGATGACCGGTCAGGAAACGTTTCAGGCGATCTATATTGAGGGTCACCACCTCAAGCAGCACCGCAAGATCCGGTGTATCCCATTCCCCTTTGCGGTAACCGTCACAGAATCCGATATCCCCTGAGGCCATAACGCGACGCAGGAAACGGAAATCATGCACCTTAAGGATACCCTTCGGCCCAGGCTCCTGTCCTTTGATTTCATAGACGCCGCCATTGGGGAAAATGATTTCCAGCGTGCCGGTGCGCCAGTTACGCCCCAGTGTCCTGAGGCTGCGCCTTAAACCCGCCGGTACGATCTGCATATCCGGTACGTTCAGGGATTGTGTCTCAAAGGATGTAGAAACCATAAGCTACGTCTCCTTAAAGGCATTAAATAACAATCACAGCTAACGGGCCTCGACCGTAAAAAATCCATACATAAAATCATAGAACCGCATTCCCCCTGAACAGGGGTTGTGTGACGGTCTCTGAGCACGGACACTTGGTCAGCTAATTCTTTGAAAGCTTCAATCATGCTGAAACCCGCAGTTATTTCCGTCTCCGTCCTGTGCGCTGCCCTTTTGCCTGCCATGGCCCATGCAGATGTTTATGTGGTGGATTCGCTGGCGAATGGCGCCACGGCGATTTTCGTCAATACCAACATTACCGAACCCGCCCCACAGTTGCGGCGCGCTACCGTAATCATGGTCAGTAACGGCCCGGCCATTAAGGACGACATCAAGCATACGCACATTACCTATGAGATTAACTGCGCAACCAATCAGTTACGCGCGGTCGGACTTAAAGCCTATAACACCAGCGACACACTTACACTTAATGATGATTCCGTTGATAGTGCGCTCTCACCTATCAAAGCTGGCAGCATATTCGAGACCATCAAAAATCTGGCCTGCTCTACCTCGCAAGCTCGCGAAACCGATTACGGCAAGCGCAAGCTGCCTGACGATAAAATGGTGGCCTTTGCCGATTACCTCTTTAGTAATCCCGAATAGCAAGTACGCAAAAATAAAGCCCGAAGCATGCGCTTCGGGCTTTACGTTTTTGTAGCTTACAGCCTATCTGGACTTTACCGTCAGGGCCTTGCCAGTATAGGCCACCTGCGTATCGGAGGCTTCAAAATCGGTGGTTTTGCCACCAGCCCTGATGAAGCGTACCTTGAACTGACGGTTGGCCACCATGCCCTCGAAGCTACCTTCGCGCGCAGCAATCGTCAGAATGCCCGACTTGTCGTCATAGCTGAAGTTAATACGACTATGGGCCCCTGCCTTCTGATAGGCATTGGTCACGCCGTCATCCTCATAGAGGCTGAAGGCCCCGTCCGCGCCCGTATAGACGTTGATCGTCAAAGGTGCGTCCGGCTTTTCATCAACATATTGCGTCACTGGCCCCATAGGAACAATCGATCCTGCCTTGACGAACAACGGCATCTGATCGAGCGGTGCGGACACGTTCAACTCCTGACCGCCGGTGTGCTTCTGACCGGTATAGAAATTATACCAGTCAGCGCCCGCTGGCAGATAAACCTGACGCGAGGTGGCGTCGAACTTATAGACCGGCGCGACGAGGAAGGCCTTACCGAACATATACTGATCGTTGAGGTTACGTACCTTCGGATCGTGGTCGAAATCAAACACCAGACCGCGCATCAACGTGCCAGACTTATAGTAGCTGTCGGACGCCGAGGCATAGATGTAAGGCATCAGGCGATAGCGCAGTTCAAGGAACCACACCATATTGGCCCGCATATCGCTGCCTTCGGGGGAGATTTCGTGGATTTCCCGCTTCACCCCTTCGCCGTGTGAGCGCATCAGGGGCGAGAAGGCCCCGAACTGCCACCAGCGTTGATTCAGCTGACGCCATTCGCGGATGTCCTCAGCTGTGCCGGAACCCCCGCCACCGCGGTTTTCCTGAAGCATGCCGACTTCGGAGCCCTGAAAACGGGTTTCCTGCGCATAGCCGCCAATATCATGCGTCCAGTTCGGTACGCCCGACAGGCCGGTCTGTACACCTGCCGAAATCTGATCGAGGTAGTTGGCCCATGTGCCAACCACATCACCGCTCCACAGGGCCGCAGAATTACGCTGCACACCGGCAAAGCCTGAACGGGTCAGAATAAAGTGACGTGTATCGGGCTTGTCGCGTTGCAGGCCGTCAAACACCGCTGCGGTCGCCACCAGCGAATAGGCATTATGCACCAAGGCCCCCGGCCCCATCTGGGTCGGCGTAATCAGCTTGGCGAAGTCTTCGATGCGTTCGTTGGAATTGACGTCAGGTTCGGTATTATCGATCCACCAGGCGTCAATGCCCAACCCGCCCAGCTTGTCGCTAAGCTGGCGATAGTACATATCGCGGGCTTCCTGATTATAGGGCGAGTAGTGGCTGTTGAGATAGCCGGGCCCGACCCAATCCTTGGTGCCGTTCTTGACGTTCTGCGTCCACATATAACCTTTGGACTCGAACTCTTTGTAGTGTTCGGTATTGGCGTAGAACTTGCCCCAGATCGAGAACATGATGCGGGCATTTTTGTCATGCACCTCATCCACCATCGCCTTAGGGTCAGGGAAGCGCGACTTATCGAAGTCGTGCGATCCCCACTGGTCTTCGGGCCAGTAGAACCAGTCCTGCACGATATTATCAATCGGCCACTTGTTTTCACGGTAGGTGCGCAGGACGCTCAGAAGCTGCTCCTGTGTCTCATAACGCTGACGTGACTGCCAGAAACCATAGGCCCACTTTGGCATCAGCGGCGCTTCGCCGGTCACATGGCGATAGCCGCCAATGACCTCATCAAGGTCGGCCCCTGAAATGAAGAAGTAGTTGAGGCCCGTACCGGCTTCGGAGGTCAGGTTCAGCGAGTGTTTATCGATATCCGGCCGTGGATTATTATGATGGATGGCGATCATGCCGCCTGCCGGTTCCCATTCGACCTGAAGCTTAACCGGCTCTCCGGCTTTAAATTCCTGTTCGAAATTGTGGTACCAGGGGTTCCAGTTCTGACGCCAGATGCGGTCAAAGATGGTCTTGCCATCGACCTTAAGGGTGGCATAGTCAGATGAGTACATCCGAAGCTTATGCACGCCGCTATGCTCTGAGGTCATGGTGCCTTCCCAGACCACCTTAACCTTCTTGCCTTGGGTCGCTTCGCGTGTCAGGGCGGCGTCTTTCGGCCAGAACTCGGCCACATCCTTCAGGTACTGATAGCGGATGTCGTCTTCGATGCGGGTCAGAACCAGTTGGCCATCGACATAATATTTCGCAGTCAGGCCTTTGGAGCCATCCACCGCCGTCAGCTTAAGGTCACGGCTGAACAGGGCATAGGGTGTCGGATTACCGAACCGCGTGACGGAGTTATTATCCCACAGGATGCCGTACTTCTTGTTGGACACCAGAAACGGAATACCGATGTCCATATTGTGCTGGCGCAGCTCGACATCTTCGCCGTTCAGATCCATCTGGGCGTTCTGATGCTGCCCCAGCCCATAGAAGCTTTCTTTGGTGCCACGGTTAAATTGCGCGGACACCGATACAAAGGGCTTACCCTCAATGGTTACCGGCGTGATCGAGCTCTGGTGTTCATTAAGAACCGCCTCACCCTGGGCATTATAGAAGGTCAGCTTGCCATCGGTAAGCGAGACATCAGCCGACGCCTTAGGCAGGGTGATGCGCACCTTGCCGCCTATTTCGCTGGTCTTGAAATCGCCCGAAGGCTTCGCGACCTGCATCAGGCTTTCGATCTGCTCACGCGCCGGATCATCGACCGCCAGCACCTGAATGATACGATCGCCATAAACGGTCAGGCGAACTTCTTTGGC
This sequence comes from Asticcacaulis sp., assembly GCA_039206455.1. GTDB lineage: Bacteria > Pseudomonadota > Alphaproteobacteria > Caulobacterales > Caulobacteraceae > Asticcacaulis. The sequence goes on along the minus strand of JBCEBX010000041.1, from coordinate 538 downwards.
GCTACCTGTATCAGGCTTAACGACAATGCCGGTTTCCGTGCGCTCCCACGTACCCGCCAGGGCGGTTGAGGCCATCAGACAGGCCACAAGCGCCGGTGCAAACATATAAGGCTTCATTGTTTTCTCCCACTATTCAGTTTTTATTAATAGGTTGCCAGCTTGACCTTAAGGACGCGCGGTGTCCCAGTCAGGTTCAGGCCATAGTCAGTCTGGTCGCCATTCCAGATGCGATCGACAACCCACTTGCCATCGACAAAGCGTCCCTCTTCGACCGATCGGTAAATGACATTCTTGCCCTTCTGCTTGTCACCGACATCAAAGGTGACGCGGGCATGCAGCCCGAGAAGCAAAAACTCATCTTCGGACAATTGCGCGACCACCATGCCGCCATTAGGCTTTTCACGTCCAGGCACAGCCTCGAAATCTCCAAGCCATGTCCAGTTCTTGAACCCGAATTGCCATTCCCCGTAGGACACGGTCGCCTTCCAGCGGCCATTGAGATCAACCACCTGATCGGCGCGGTCATCGCCTTCGGCAA
>JBCEBX010000040.1:0-6745 GCA_039206455.1 Asticcacaulis sp. | reverse complement strand
CGCTCGACCTCGGCACCGAGCGCGGGCGCGAGCTGTGCACCGAGCTCATCCGCTGGGCCGACGTCATTCAGGGCCCCTGGCTGATGGAACAGATGCAGGCGCAGGCTGAACATGTCGGTGTTGAAATCATCCATGATATTGTCGTTAAAGCCGACCTGACGCGCCGCCCGTTCCTGCTGGAAACCGATGGCGGTCAGCAGTTTCTGGCCGAAACCGTCATCATTTCCACCGGCGCTCAGGCGAAGTGGCTGGGGCTTGAGTCCGAAAAGACCTTTCAGGGCTTCGGTGTCTCGGCATGCGCCACCTGTGATGGCTTTTTCTATCGCAACAAGGCCGTGGCCGTAGTTGGCGGCGGCAATACGGCCGTCGAAGAAGCCCTGTTCCTCACCAAGTTCGCCTCAAAGGTTTACCTGATCCACCGCCGCGATTCGGTGCGTTCCGAGAAAATTCTGGCTGAACGCATGCTGGCCGAACCGAAAATCGTGCCCGTCTGGAATACGGCCATTGATGAGATCATCGGCGAAACTGATCCGCTCGGGGTTACCGGCGTGCGCCTGAAAAACGTCAATACCGGCGAACTCAGCACCCTTGATGTCGATGGCGTGTTCGTGGCTATTGGCCATGCACCTGCCTCGCAACTGTTTGCCGGTCAGCTTGAGTTCAACATAGGCGGTTACATCAAGGTTGAAGCCGGCACGCCGAAAACCGCCATAAAGGGCGTGTTTGCCGCCGGTGACGTGACCGATGACGTCTATCGTCAAGCGGTAACCGCCGCAGGCATGGGCTGCCAGGCGGCCCTTGAGGCGGTTCGCCTTCTGGCCGAAGAAGACCACCACGCACAGGATCAGAAAATTGGTGCCTACTAAGGTGCCGACGTAAAAAAAGCCTCCCTGTCAATCAGGGAGGCTTTTTTACGCGGTTGCCAAAGCTTCGGCCTTAAGATCACGCACAAAGGCTTCGCGCCAGTTGACCACATCATCGGTCATAACCCCGTGCATCAGGGCCTCATAGCGCCGCTTACGCTCCGCAAGCGGCATGGAAAGCGCCTCATGGATGGTTTCCGACACGGCTTCACGGTCAAACGGATTAACGATAAGTGCGTCCTTCATCTGCTCTGCTGAACCGGCAAATTGCGACAGGATCAGCACGCCGGGATCGTCAGGATCCTGAGCGGCAATATATTCCTTTGCCACCAGATTCATCCCGTCCCGCAGAGGTGTCACCAGCCCGACATGGGCCGCGCGATAGATGCCCGCCAGTTCATCACGGCGGTATGAGCGGTTAACATAGCGGATCGGCACCCAATCAATCTGGGCATGTTCGCCATTGATATGGCCTGACAGCGTGTCCAGACGGTTGCGGATATCCTGATAGGCATCCACTTCCTCACGTGACGGAGTGGCAATCTGTAACAGGAAGACATTGTTCTCATATTGCGGGTAGTCGCGCAGGAACTGGTCATAGGCGACGAAGCGTTCCTCAAGCCCTTTGGAGTAGTCAAGCCGTTCGACACCGACCATCATCTTACGACCGTTCTGTGAGGTGCGCATGCGCTTGCAATAGGCCGCGGCCGTCGGGCTTTGGGAAGACTCGACAAATTCTTTGGCGTCAATGCCGATCGGATAGGCGGCAATATGCGTCACTTTTCCAAAGGCCTTCACACGTCCATCACCCAAATCCTCGCCACCGGCATGATTGAGGACATATTCCCGGAAGGCGCTGACACTGTCTTCGGTCTGGAAGCCAATCAGGTCATAGTCGAACATCGTCCTGACCAGTTCCAGATGTTTGGGCAGGGTCATCAATATGCGCATGGCCGGCCAGGGAATATGCAGGAAGAAACCAATCCGGTTCTTTGCCCCCTGCTCTCTCAGCTTGGCCGCCAGCGGGATCAGGTGATAGTCCTGCACCCAAATCAGGTCATCTTCGACCAGCAGCGGCGCTACCCCTTCGGCGAAGCGCTGATTGACGCGGGCATAGCCTTCGTCAAACGAGCGTTCAAAACTCACCAGATCAGGGCGGTAATGAAACAGCGGCCACAGGGTCTTATTGGCATAGCCGTTATAATATTCGTGTACATCCTGCTCATCGAGGTGGGTCACCGCCACGGTCACGCCGCCAATGCGCTGTACCGAAATCTGACCGGAGGTTTCGGCTACCTCACCGCTCCAGCCGAACCACATGCCATTGCCTTCGCGCAAGGCGGCGCTTAAGGCCATGGCCAGACCACCCACCGCGACCCCAGCCTTATCGGTCGGGGCACTGACGCGGTTTGAAATAACAATCAGGCGGCTCATCGGATATCCTTCCACGGACGGCTAAGAAGGACGGCGCAGTTGATAATGCCGACCAATGAATAGGTTTGCGGGTAATTCCCCCAAAGTGTGCCGTCCTCAAAAGACGTGTCTTCGGACAAAAGCCCTGCAGGGGTACGGGTTTTCAACATACCTTCGAACAGTTCACGCGCTTCATCGCTGCGACCGGCGTAATGCAGGGCCTCAATGAGCCAGAAGGTGCAGAAATTAAACGCGGTTTCCGGCTCACCGAAATCATCGGGCAAGGCATAGCGCAGCATATGCGGGCCACGGCGCAGACCTTTTTCAACGGCAGCCAGCGTCGCCAGATAGCGCGAATCATCGGGCGGGATATATCTGAGATCAATCAGTTGCAGAATGCTGGCGTCGACCTCATCGACATCAAAGGCCGACGAATATAGCTCTGTGCCATCCGCCTGTTTAATCAGCGCCCTCTGATCGATGACGGTGCGGATATGGTCTGCCCGTTCCTTCCAGTGTGTGGCGCGCTCCGGCAAACCCAGCACGCTGGCAGCATTAGACAGGCGGTCACAGGCCGCCCAGCACATGACCGCACTATAGGTATGCGGCTTGGCGAAGGTACGGAACTCCCACAGCCCGGCATCCGGCTGATCAAACACCTCGAACGCCTTATCGCCTACGGCCTCAAGCTGCTCAAAGTCGGCAAGCGTACCGGGCCGCAGCAGGCGCTGGTCAAAGAAGGCGTGGACTGAGGACAGGATGATCTGACCATAGACATCATGCTGATGCTGGATGTAGGCCAGATTACCAACTCTGACCGGCCCCATGCCCTGATAGCCTTTGAGGAAGGGCGCTTCGGATTCGGTCAGCACCGTCTCAAAACCGATACCATAGACCGGTTGCATCTGGCCATCTTCGGCACGATCCACAATATTCCTGAGATATTTGAGATAGTTCTCAAGGGTCTGCATGGTCCCCAGCCGCGTTAAGGCCTGCACCACATAATAGGCGTCCCTGATCCAGCAATAGCGGTAATCCCAGTTGCGCTGCGAATGCGGAGCCTCGGGCACCGAGGTGGTCATGGCGGCGATGATCGCGCCCGTTTCCTCATAAACACAGAGTTTAAGGCCAATGGCAGCGCGGATGACTTCGGTCTGATATTCGAGGGGCAAGGCAAGCCCACGCACCCACCCCTTCCAGTGACGATCGGTCTTTTCCAGCATGTGATGTACGGTCGAACGCAGATCACCCGCAAAGCCTTCGTCCGGCCCAAGGAAGAAAATTTGTTCTTCCTCAAGGCGGAACTCACGTTCCTCAAGGATATGCGAGACCGGACAGCTTGTGGTCAGACGTAAGGTCGTATCACCACACAGATACCGGATATGGTTGGAACCAAAGGTCGTTTCTGCCAACGCTTCCCCGTAATTACGTGTCGGCTTCAGCCGCACCCTCAGGCGGGGCGTCCCCTTGACCGGTCGCACAATGCGGCAATAGGAAACCGGACTGTACAAACGCTCAAGACGCTCAAAACGCGGACAGAAATCGATGATTTCCACCTCCGCACCATCGGCATCGGTAAGCCATGTGTGCAGTACGGCACTGTTGCGCGCATAGGCCTGACGCACAGAAGCCTGATTAGTTACCTCAATGGCCCACAAGCCGGTGGCTGCCTCAGTGTCAGGCGCTATGCCAGATACAAGCGAGGAAAATACCGGATCAGAATCAAATCGCGGCGCGCAACTCCAGACCCAGCGTCCCTGCGGATCGATCAGGGCCGACACCATACAGTTGCCAATTGGCGAGAGATGCAGACTATGAGACGGACGCGCCGAAAGCTCTGCTACCGCCGGATGGGTTTGGGCCCCCGCAGCATGGCTTACGTCAGGCATAACAGACTCTCCTCAAGCCAGTTGAGAACGGCTTCCGGATCGCTTAAGGCGTAGTCCGCTTCACTGCGGCCACCACCGACCTTGACGCCGAAACCGCCCGCCTGACGGGCCATGACAAACCCCACCTCATCGGTCAGATCATCCCCGACAAAGACCGGTCTATGGCCCATGAACGGGGCCTCATTCATAAAGGCCTGAATGGCGTCCCCCTTATTGGGACCTGGGGTTCGGAGTTCGATCACCTCATGGCCCGCCTGAAGACTAAGGCCGTTCTTCTCCGCCAGAGCTTGCGCCTTATTGATAATATCCTCTTTCGCCTCGGGCGCATGGCGATAATGCACCGCGACGCTCAGGCCCTTATCTTCGACAAGCAGGCCGTCATGGGTTTTTTTCATGTCGGTGAACACGTCTGCCACAGCCTCAAGCGCTTCGGACGCCACCGCATCCATGCGTTCACCAAAGGCCGTGCGACGTTGCAGGCCGTGCACACCGGCCACAGACATCACGCTCTGCTCAAGAATATAATCAATCGTTGATGTATCACGCCCCGATATCACTGCAAGGCGACCTTCAAGACGCGATTGAAGGTCTTTGAGCAATTTTGTGCGGCGTTTATCAGGCACAACATCATCAGGACGCGGCATAATCGGTGCCAACGTCCCGTCAAGATCAAGAAATAAAGAAATTTTAGTTAAATCAAGGTATTCGGGTTTGGATTTCATCCGGCTCCCCACAGAAAATGGTCAGAGAAGATGTACGCAGTCGCGAGACGATCATTCAGCGACATCAAAGATATTACTTTAGGCATCCTTCATCATAGTCCTGATTATTCAGAACTATTTACACGATCGCCTCACGATCCCGTTACCTTGCTGTGCAGCACGAAACCACGGTCAATAGTTGGCGGGCGGATCACTGGCAGGGAAGCTCTCCTCCACCATGTCATCGACCTTTTCATTGTCCATGTTTTCCCACTGGGCCTTTTCATCCTTCAGGCAGGTTTTGTGGGCGACGGGCGCATGCATGAAGCCGTGACAGAAACGCTTCAGCAGAGGCGCAAGCAGAAATCCGGCGGCCGCAACAGCGGCGGCAGCCCCCAGCATTTCGGGGGCGCGTGGGGGCACGTCAGGAAGAGTCAGTACATAGGGCATGTCTCAGCTCCGCATATGTTGATTATTATCAATGATAGGCTGAAAGACTATCAAACCAACATATGCTTGGAGGTCGGCTGATATAAGGGAAGCGAAAGAGCCGCTAGATGCGTTTACCGGAAATAATGGTAACCGGTTCCTCAAGCATCTGCCCGTCCCAGCCCCCCGGTTTGGTGGTTTTGGCGATTTTTCCGTTCAGGATACGACGCACGACGCTCATGCCGCTTATGACCTTGCCAAAGGCGGCATAGCCCTGATTGTCACCCTCGGGGTCGCGTCCGGCATCCATATAGGTCATGTCGCCTACTGACAGGGTAAATTCGTGCGAGGCCGTCCCCACCGCATAGCGCGCCATGGATACGGTACCATTGGTGTGGGACAGTCCCGTTTGGCTGGTTGGCTCATGGGCAATCGGGGGGAAACGGTGACCGGAGGTCGATACCTGAACGAAGCCGCCATTGTGCGACCTCATGGCCCGCCAGAAGGTCGCACCATCAAGCTTTCCCGCATCAACATAACGCAGGAAATTCGCCGTCGTAATCGGTGCGGCCTTACCGTTCAGCTCAAGGACAATATCGCCCATGGTGGTTTCAAGCCGGACGCGTGCCGTGTCCGGCACGTCAACCGGCGGCAGTTCGGGTTCCGGCTCAGGCGCCTTAACCACCGGCTTAGGCGCCGGCTTAACCGGCGGCTTTTCAGGCTCAGGTTTAGGCCCACAACCGATCAGAGTCAGCAGAGCCGCCGTCAGACCGGTTGTGAAAACCCTGCGCCGCATAGCCTAAAGCCCCAGCTTCGCCTTGAGGATATCATTGACCGCCGCCGGATTAGCCTTGCCGCCCGTGGCGCGCATAACCTGACCGACGAACCAGCCAATCGCCTGAGGCTTGGTGGCCACTTCGGCCGCCTTATCGGGGTTGGCGGCAATGATCTCATCGACGGCTTTTTCGATGGCACCGGTATCGGTAACCTGCTTCAGGCCGTGTTTTTCAACGATTTCAGCGGGCGTGATATCGCCCTTGCCGTCCCACATATGCTCAAACACCGTCTTGGCGATCTTTGAGGAAATGACATTGGTCTCGATCAGTTCCACCAGACCAGCAATATGCGCAGGCGGCAGCGGGCTTTGATCGATCTCAAGACCATCCTTGGTCAGACGCGCCAGAAGTTCGTTGGTCACCCAGTTGGCCACCAGCTTAGCGTCACGGCCCTTGGCTGCGGCTTCGTAATAGTCGGCGCGCGCCTGCTCGGTGATCAGCACACCGGCATCATAGGCGCTAAGGCCATACTGGCTGATGAAGCGCTGACGCTTATCGTCCGGCAGTTCCGGCAGGGACTTTTTGATGTCCTCAATCCACGCCAGTTCAAGCTCAAGCGGCAACAGGTCAGGATCAGGGAAATAACGGTAGTCGTGCGCTTCTTCCTTGGAGCG
>JBCEBX010000039.1:6204-6820 GCA_039206455.1 Asticcacaulis sp. | reverse complement strand
CTTAAAACCAAGATAGATGAGGCGCATGAACCGACGCTGAAATCCAGACGCCGCAAACGCTTTGTCCCTGCGGGTCAGAGCACGCAAATGATTATCGGCGCCGATAAGGCATCGGATGCCACGATCCTTAATACCAGCGCCGGTCTTTATTCCGGTTATCGCCTGCGCCGCGTCTATTATTCGGCCTTCAGTCCTATCCCTGATGCCTCTCAGGCCCTGCCGCTAATCAGACCACCGCTTATGCGTGAGCACCGGCTTTATCAGGCCGACTGGCTGTACCGGTTTTATGGCTTCAATATCGATGAAATCACCGCCAGCCAACCTGACGGGATGCTGGAACTGGATATTGACCCCAAACTGTCATGGGCTCTGGCCAATCGCGCGCGCTTTCCGGTGGACATAAACAGCGCCGACAAAGAGCTTTTGCTGCGCGTGCCGGGTCTCGGGGTAAAGACGGTGCTCTCCATCCTTAAGGCGCGCAAGCACAAAAAACTGGGGCTGGAAGATCTGGCGCGGCTCAAGGTGTCGGTGAAAAAGGTCAAGGCCTTTATCAGCGCCTCTGGCTGGGCACCGGTGTCGCTCATTGATCGGGCCGATCTGCGTGAGATGTTTACCC
>JBCEBX010000039.1:0-6194 GCA_039206455.1 Asticcacaulis sp. | reverse complement strand
TGATCCACCGTGTCAGACTTAACGGGGCGGGCCATTTCGACGATTGGCGACAGGCGGCGCGCAACCTGATTTTACAAGGGGCTGAGCCCCGCGATATCGAATGGGGCTGCGATTACGAATATACGGACGACCTGTTTGCAGCCCCGTCACCACCGCCTCGGCCCGTTACCGGCACCTTGTCTGTGCCCAGGGCTTTCCTGACACTGGCCGAAAGGCTTTTGTGCCATAATAATCCCGCACGGTTTTCGCTGGCCTATCGCTTGTTGTGGCGCTTGCAGCGTGAGCGCAATCTGCTGTCGCAGGTGACAGACGCAGATATGTGTCAGTCGCATCAGCTTGTTAAATCGGTTGACCGCGATTGCCATAAGATGAAAGCCTTTGTGCGCTTCAAGGAAATGGACGGCGACGGGGCGCGCCGTAGGTTCGTCGCCTGGTTTGAGCCGGATCATTATATCATCCGCCGTACTGCGCCGTTTTTTCAGCGCCGCTTTACCGATATGGACTGGATCATTGCCACGCCCAAAGGCTCGGCGGCATGGGATGGCCAGAGCCTGCATTTTAATGATCAGCCCCAACCGCGCCCCGATATAGTTGATGAGACGGACGATCTCTGGCGAACCTATTTTGCCAATATTTTCAATCCGGCGCGCCTCAAGGTCAAAATGATGCAGTCGGAAATGCCTAAAAAATACTGGAAAAATCTGCCCGAAGCCGACCTGATCCCGCAACTGATCCGCGATGCGGATAAGCGCGTACAGGACATGAATAATCAGCCCCTGAATCAAACCCCGCCTCGTTTTCATGAGCGCCTGAACAAGGCGCGATCCACCTGAGCCTCGCCTTGACAGTTTTCATACAGTGGGGTTAGGGTGCGCGACGGGCAAATTGTCCGACATTATAAATATAAAAATCAGCGCCTGACGGGGAGCACACCATGCCTAAGCTTACGCCTAAATCGGCCACACTAAGGGTGGCTGCCTGTTGTCTGACTCTGTTGGCTGTAAGCCTGAGCAGTTGCGGAGGCGGTGGGGGAGGTGGCGGAAGCAGCGGAGGGGGCGGTTCATCCTCAAGCAGCAGTGCGCCGGTCAATGGCACCCTGAGCTCCATTAATTTTACCTATCAGCTCAGGATCAAAAATATCCAGAGCGGCCAGTATCTTGGTATCGAAAACCAGAGCCAGACATCAGGTGCCCGTATTTCCCAAAGCACTGATACCACAGGCAAACACACGCACTGGCATGCCATACCCATGCCTGACAATCAGTACAATCTGGAGAATATGCTGAGCCATCAGGTCTTGGGCATAAGGAATGCTTCAAATGAGGCCGGTGCCGAGGCCGTGCAATGGGCCGATAACGGCACCAATGATCACCTGTGGCAATTCTATGCGTTGGGCAATAACCGGTATCTGATCCGCAATGTCAAAAGCGGTCTTTACCTGCAAAGCGATACAACAAGTCTCATCAAGCAGGCCGCTCGCAATGCCGCATGTACCTGTCAGGAGTGGGAAATTACTCAGACAAATCATGCAGCCTATCCCCTGCCCTTAAATGTTACGGGCGGGCGCACGGATCTATGGGCACCGGGCCTGCTCTATGCCAACGGCACCTATTATCACTACTACTCGATCCCGATCTATCAGACGCCGTCGAACAACACGACCAATCAGGGGGCGCAGGCCTTAATTGCGCTGGCGACCGGCCCATCACCCACCGGCCCATGGACGGATGCGGGTGAAATCATTTCCTCCTGCGGACGCACAACCGGCTGTATCACGACATGGAACGCCATTGACCCCACCCCGTTCATAGATGCTGACGGGCGCTGGTGGATGACCTTTGGTTCGTGGGAAGACGGCCTGCATATCCTTGAACTTGACCCGGCAACGGGCCTGAGGCTCGGCACGGGCATGCACAATATTGCCAAACGTCCCGCCGGTATCGAAGGGCCGTTCATCTTCCCGCACACCATCGGCGGCACGCCGTATTATTACTACTTCGCCTCGATCAATGTCTGCTGTTCGGGCCTGAACAGCCGCTACCGCATCGTGGTCGGTCGTTCGACAAGCCCAACCGGCCCCTATCTTGATCGGGGCGGCCTTGATCTGAAAGACGGCGGCGGCACTATTCTGCTCAGTACCCATGGCAATATTCATGGCCCCGGCGGCCAGAGCGTGCTAAAAACCAACGATAACAAGGTCGTCCTGACCTATCATTATTACAACGGCACGGAAAACGGCTTCCCCAGACTGGGCCTGAACTATCTGGCATTTGATGCCGATGGCTGGCCCTATGTCGAGTGATTTATAAACCCAGTAACGGGTACAGATTACTGTGCGGGATGGCCAGCAGGCCACCCGCGCAGATGGCGATACCATAAGGAATATCCCCCTTTGGTTCCAGCAACTTCTGAAGCCATATCGGCATGGTCGGCGTAAAGATTTGCAGGAATTGTCGTGCGATCAGAAGCAGGATCGTCAGGGCCCCGCCCGCCAGCGCCACATAGACCAGAAACACCACAAAGCCCTGAAAATGGAACCACAGGGCCGTGGCGGCAATCAGCTTGGCATCGCCACCGCCCATGAATCTGAGAGCAAAGGCGACGATCCCCAGCACAAACGCCAGCACCCCAACACCCAGATGTTCGGCAATGAACATCAGATCAGGCCTGAGCATCACCGCCACCGGCACAAACATCACCGCCAGTATGATCGACAGCTTATTGGGGATGGTCATGGTGGTCAGGTCACTGACCGCCGCCCAGATGAGGCAGGCCGGAAAAATGAGCGCAAACAAAAGAGGCAGGGTCATAAGGCGTTCCGTTTTGGTTTACCTCACCTTACCCAACAAACCTTGCTATCGCCCTAAGAGGCGAAAATTCTGTGGTGGCTCAGCACCGGTACGGCTTTTGCCGCACCGGTGCCGTCAAACCACACTCAGAACCGTGTGCGGATACCCACCACGATATTGCGGCCTCTGAGGGGGGCCAATCGTGAGATGAACGAGGTGTGGTTGATCGCCAGTTCATCCAGCAGATTGGTGCCGCGCACAAACACCTGATTGTTGAACGCCCCCATACCAAAATCATAGGCCAGGGTCGCATTGACCATATCATAAGCTGCGGTTTGCGTTTCGTAATCGCTGGCATGCTTTTGTCTGGCGACGCGGATATATTCCACATTGCCTGACCATGCGCCCTGATAGACGTCGCTGCGCAGCCCGATACGACCGGGGGCTATGCGTGGCAGGTTCTCACCCTTATTCAGCTTGCTGCGGACATAATCACCGAAAAGCGTCACGGAAACACCCGGCGTAAAGGCGTGCCGCACCTGCCCTTCAAAGCCGGTGAAACGGGCGTCGTCCTGCGTATAACGTATCAGACGGAAGTCCTCATAGGTATCAAGTGTGCGGGCATAGATATAGCCGTCATAGTCGTAACGATAGGCGCTGGCGAAAAAGGTGGTATCGCCCGACGTTTTTTTCAGGGTCACTTCGAGGGACTTGGCCGTTTCTTCCTTAAGACCGACCGTCCCCAGTTCAAACGTATTGGTCGCCAGATGGATGCCCCGCGCATAGAGTTCCTGAACATGCGGCGCCCGTTGCGAACGGCCAAGTGACACCGCAAGACTGTAACCGGGCTGGAAGGCCCAGCTTGCTGACACAGACGCCGAAAACGGCTTGTGCTCGGTATCCGCACGCCCCACTGCCTTCGCCTTTTGCCACTCCTGACGCAAAGCCCCCTCAAAACGCAAGTCACCCCAGACATACTCCTCCAGAACGAACAGAGCCGTATTGCGGGTATTACTTTCGGGGATGAAGGCCTCGGTGCCCGTGGCCTTGAAATCATTATCCGAATTTTGCAGGCCAATCACTCCCTTAAAGCCACCGATGGGCTTGTGCTGGGCCTCAAGGCGGATATCGTGCCCCTTGTTGGTGAAGCGGGTGATGATTTCGCCCAGATCAACCTCATCGTGACGATAGTCGGTGAAACCACCCCGCAGGCGTACAACCTCAACACCACCAAAGGGTTCACGCAGTTCACCGCGCACATCGATGCGCTTGCTCAGAAGGTCAACGACCGGCACGTGCGCTTCGTCGCCATGATCATGGTCGTGATCATGGTCATCCCCGCCGTGATCATGGCCACCGCAATGCAGGCTGGAGCCGTGCGGGTGGCAGCTTTCATACTCATGACTATGACCTGGCAGGCCGTAATCGCTGCGCTTTTCCGTGTAGGCCGCTCCCAGATAGCCACGGCTGCCGATCCATGAGCCGCCAATCGTAGCGGTCTGGGTTTTGTTGAACGATCCGGCCAAACGGTCAAAGCCCTCAGCTTCGTGCGCATGGTCGTGGTCGTGGTCGTGATCATGATCGTGGTCATGATCCGGCGCATTATCATGTCCGGCAGGCGTGTAGAAAGGCAGATCATAATCCCTCGTGTGCCATTTGGCGCCTTCCAGCCTTAGGGCAAAAGCGCCTGCCCCAATGGTCACACCGGCGACACCGGCCCGTTCCTTATCCGCTGTGCCCAAACGCAGTTCGGCCTCACCGGCAAAGCCCTTTTCCGGCACAAAGGTCGGGATCTTGCGATCCACCATATTGACGGCCCCGCCAATAGCTCCACCGCCATAGATAAGGGCGCTCGGCCCGCGCAGGATTTCGATGCCGTCCAACAAAAGGGTTTCACCCGATACCGCGTGATCGGGCGAAATGTCAGACGCATCGAGCAGGGTCACGCCATCACTCAGCACCTTGACACGTGGCGCCGTCTGACCACGAATGACCGGACGGCTTGCGCCGCCACCAAAGGTATCCGAACTGATGCCCGGAAGGCCGTTAAGCGTTTCCCCAAGCGTCGATTGCCGTCTTTGGGCCAGTCGGTCACCACGCAGCACGGCCACGCTCAACATAAGGCTACCGTCCGAACGCCTCAGGGGGTCAGCGGTGACGATTACTTCTTCAATCGTGCCATCCGCACGGAATTCGGCCTGATCCGCCTGCGCCGTGCCAACCAGAGTGGCGCTGGATAAGGCCGACAGACTGACGGCGGCAAAAAGAATAAGCTTGCGTGACATGGCTTGAGGCTCCTGTTATGATTTGGCTTGCTATTATATTATAACATTACATCACTCAACCCCCGTCCTCACGATTCAAGGAATTATGTTCTGATGTCTGCTGCGCCTGTCTCTGCTCTCTTTCGCCATATCGAAGCCTTGCAAGGCGATGCGCCGTGGGGCCGGTTTCTCGATGCGGGTACAGGGGTCAATTCAGCCCTGTGGGCCAGAGCACTTGAGACCACCAACTGGGTTGCCATTACCGGCGCAGAAGGTCACGCGCGTCAGGTGCGCACGGCATTGGGCGAGGCCATGCGCCCGCAAGACAGGCTTATGGTTGGCAACTGGCAGGATGACACCCTGTTGTCTGGCGAAGTGTTCGACACGGTAATCGCCGATTATCTGGTTGGGGCCATCGAAGGTTTTGCCCCCTATTTCCAGTCACAGATTTTCCGCCGACTGGCCCCGCATGTCGGGCAGCGCCTCTATATAGTGGGGCTTGATCCCTATATTGTCGGAGAGGTCAGCACTGAGGCCGGACAAATGGTGCGCGACATTGGCCGATTGAGGGATTCGTGCCTGCTGCTGGCGGATGAGACCCCTTACCGTGAATATCCGGCCGAATGGGTGATCAATGTCGCGTCCGAGGCCGGTTTTGAAATCATGTCGGCCCAGAGATTCCCCAACCGTTATAAGGAAAGATGGGTCAACGGTCAGCTTGATATGGCCGTGCGTCGCCTGCCAAAACTGCGCAACCCAAGCCTTGCGGCAGCGCTTTCGGACGAAATCGAAGCCCTGCGTGAAAAAGGATTGCGTCTATGCCGCGAAGAAAACGGCCTGCGATACGGGGCTGACTATGTGATTGCTTGTCGCCATCCGCAGTGTTGAACAGGAGACCGGTTGCCATTCGGAAGCAACCGTAGGCCTGATAACAAGCACCGAAGAATTTCTGGAACTGACACTGGCGGTGCCGCCGAAGCCATCGGCATCGAATGTCGAATTACCTTGAAAATCCGCCTCAAGCTTATTGAGAATCTGGCTCAGATCATCGCTGAAACTGTGACGCCCAGGCTGTCGCAGATAAATGAGCCCCCGCAGTTTGGACTGCGGGGGCCTGGAGTTTAGAAGGGTTTTTGTAGCT
>JBCEBX010000038.1:25758-26073 GCA_039206455.1 Asticcacaulis sp. | reverse complement strand
TTTTCGGGTCGGTCACCACTGGCGCAATCAGGTGCGGAATGCCGTCATAGACGCTGAGTTCCAGCATCTTGGGGTCGATCATGATGAACTTGCACTGTTCCGGATCGAGGCGATAGAGGATCGACAGGATCATGGCATTGACCCCGACCGACTTACCCGAACCGGTCGTACCGGCGATCAGAAGGTGGGGCATCTTGGCCAGATCGGTGATGTAGGGTTCGCCGCCGATGGTTTCACCGAGCGCCATAGGCAGGCTGTGGCCGACCTTTTCAAATTCGGATGAGGCCAGAAGGTCACGCAGATAAACCGTTTCAC
>JBCEBX010000038.1:0-25748 GCA_039206455.1 Asticcacaulis sp. | reverse complement strand
ACGCGTCGCATTGGGCAGTTCGATACCAATGGCGTTGCGGCCCTGAACGATGGACACCCGACAGGCACGGGCCGACATGTTGCGCGCTATGTCCTCGGCAAGACCGACGACGCGTGAGCCCTTAACACCGGCGGCCGGGGCCAGTTCATAGAGCGTGACCACGGGGCCGGGGCGGATCTGGTCGATCACGCCCTTGACGCCAAATTCGGCCAGAACGCTTTCGAGCATACGCGCGTTCTGTTTCAGGGCAGCTTCGTCGAAACCGGCGGCGCGGGCCTTGGGCTTTGATAAGATGCTCAGTTCCGGCAGGCGGAAATTGCCGGGTTTAAGGAACTCAAAGGCCGCCTGACGTTCATCCTGCTCACGCGTGGAAGGCTTGGGCTGGCGCGGGGCCTCCATGCGGATTTTTGGTTCCGGCGCGGAATGAGCGGGCGGATCGATGTCAAACGGCGGCAGATCGTCGTCTTCATAAGCTTCAAGCGGGGCCTGCTGACGCGGATTGACGACGGGGGCCGGTTCCGGGTCACCCATGCCTGAGAAATCTTCTTCATCAAGGAAGGGGGCCGGTGCCGATTTGGGGGTTTTCGGGCGCTTGATCTTTGGCTCACCTGAGCGATGCAGGGCCTCACCGATGCCGGTCGCGCCGACTACCCCTTTGAGGCCACCAAAGATAAATCCTGCACCGCGTATATAGGATTCCGCATTAAGGCGCAGGGCGGCATTGAAGCACAACAGGGCCAGAATGGCGAAAATGACGCTGGCGATAACGGCTGACGCGGGCAGGCTCATGAAATCAAACAGGCCCTTGAGCAGGCCGTGCACGCCCGTGCCCCAGAAGCCGCCGATGCTCACCTTATCGGGGCCGGTGACCAGTGGTGCCAGAGCCGCCGCCAGCATCAGGGTAAACAGGGCGGCAAAAAAGCTGTGCAGACGAAGCGTCTTACGACCGGCATCGGGGTCGGTCTGAAACAGGCGCACAAGACCGAACCAGATCATCAAAAGCGCCATCGGCCAGGCCGCAAGGCCCAGGGACTGAATGCCTATGTCGGCAATCGTCGCGCCGAACCCGCCCAGAATATTGGTTACCGGTGCCGAAGACGAGGTGTTCAGGCTGGGGTCAAAAGGATTATAGGTACCAAAGGCCAGCACACAGGCCAGACCCGCGACGCAAACCAGAGCGCCGCGCAGACGCGCAAACAGCACCGATTCCCAGATGGTTCGGAAATTGGTTTCCAGATGGTTCCAAACGATGGCGGTGACGGTGCTCATCGGCAGCCTGATCCTTAAGTGATACGCGCAAATGACTTTGGCCTGTTTGTGACACGGATAAGGTTAATACCTTGTTTACCTGAGTTGATATGCCGCCTTAAAGGGGCGTAATTCTCGGTTTACGCTTTTGGCCGCAGGGCGTAAAAGGAAGCTATGGATAAGCGGTTTGATGTGATTATCGTGGGTGCCGGCATGGCTGGCATGACGGCGGCTCTGGCTCTGGCGCAGGGGGGGCTGAAGGTCGGGCTGGTTGAGAAGCAACCACTGGCCGAGCAGATCGATCAGGGCTTTGACGGGCGGGCTTCGGCGATTGCCTATAGTTGCTTCCGCCAGTGGCAGGCCTTAGGGGTCGGTGCGGCGCTTGAGCCTTTGTCGTGCCGCATGGACAAGATCGTGGTGACGGATGCGCATCTGCCGGGTGCTGCGACCAAACCGGCGTCTCCGTTTTTTCTGTATTTTGATGCCGCCGAGATTTCTGATCGTTCCGGCGATGAGCCTTTGGGCTATATGATCGAAAACCGCCATATCCGCCGTGTGCTGCATGAGGCTGTGCTTAAGGCGGATATTGAACTGATGACACCGGCCACCGTGTCGGCGATCGAGGAAACGACCGGCCAGATAAGCCTGACGCTGGATACGGGCGTGACCTTAAGTGCGCCTTTGGTTGTGGCGGCGGAAGGTCGGCGTTCGGCCTTACGTGAATGGGCGAAAATCCGTACCATCGGCTGGGACTACAAACAAAGCGCGGTGGTGGCCACCGTGAAGATGCAGCACCTGCATAATCATGTCGCCTATGAGCATTTCCTTAGCACCGGCCCGTTTGCCATATTGCCGCTGACGGAAAACCGCGCCTGTATTGTCTGGTCGGAAAGTCATGAAAAAGCAAAGGCCCTGATGCAGGTTAGACCCGAACTGTTCCATGCGCATCTGATGCAGCGCTTCGGCGATTTTCTGGGTGAGGTTGAGGTGCTGGGGCCGCGCTTTGTCTATCCGCTGTCTATGGGTTTGGCCGAACATATGTATCGCGGGCGTCTGGCGCTTTTGGGCGATGCGGCGCATGGCATTCACCCCATTGCCGGTCAGGGCCTGAATCTCGGCCTTAAGGATGCGGCGGCTTTTGCTGAGGTCATCATCGACGCCGCGCGTTTAGGTGAGGATATCGGTTCGGAACTGGTGCTGGAACGCTATGCCCAGTGGCGGCGGTTTGAGAATGTCAGCACATCGGTCATCATGGACGGCTTTGTGCATCTGTTTTCCAACAATAATCCGCTGATCCGTCATGCGCGTGATCTGGGCATGGGCGTGGTCAATGCCATACCGCCCTTGCGGCGCTATTTCATGGAAGACGCCGGTGGGGCAACGGGGGATTTGCCGAAGCTTCTTCGCGGGGAGCGCATTTAGCTCCCCCTCATTCGGCCTGTCAGCCACCTTTCCCCCCGGAAGAAGAAGGAAAGAATATGCCACCTATCCCTTTTGCGGTTCAAAGCGGCGGGCCTGATCAACCAGCATGATCGGTACGCCTGAACGGATCGGGAAGGCGAGGCCTGCGGTCGGGCTGAGCAGTTCCTGTGTGGTACGATCATAGGTCAGGGGACGTCGCGTCACCGGACAGACCAGCGCCTCAAGCAAACGGGGATCGATTTCAGCCACGGCGGTGTTGTGATCGGTCATGAGATCGTTCCTTAGCTGAACAGGAGGCCGGACAGGCGACGACGGCCGGATTTGGCCAGATCGGAGGTCAGGCCGACTGCCGAAAAGATTTTCAGCAGAAACTGACGTGCTTTTTGTTCCTGCCATTCAGGGTCGGCCTTGACGATGGTCAGAAGCGCATCGACGGCCTGAGCCATCTCACCCTGACCGGCCAGTGCGCGGGCCAGTTCATAGCGGGCTTCGTGGTCGTTGGCGTCGGCCTCAAGGCGCAGACGGAAAGACTCGGGGTCGGTCGGTGCCTCTTCGGCCAGTTCGATAGCGGCCCGAAGCCCCAGAATGTCGGCGTCGGTGGTGTCTTTGGGGGCCGTATCGAGGAATTGCTTCGCTTGTTCAGCCTGTCCCACCTTCAGGTAAAGGCGGGCTACACCGGCAATGGCCTTAAGATTTTCCGGTTCTTTCTCAAGCACATAGCTATAGGCTTCGAGGGCGCTGGTGACGTCGCCCTGCGTGGTGGACTGCGCCGCCAGTTCAAGCGCCTCGTCTATGGTCGGCTCACCGTCAGCACCGCCGCCGAGCTTTTCGACAAAGGCGCGCAGTTCGCTTTCCGGCTTGGCGCCCATAAAGCCGTCGACCGGCTGACCGTTGACAAAGGCATAGACGGTAGGGATGGATTGCACCCGTAACTGACCGGCAAAGACAGGGTTCTTATCGACGTCGATCTTGACCATGCGCACCGCGCCTTTGGCTTCGGTGACGACCTTTTCCAGTGCCGGGCCTAGCTGACGACAAGGGCCGCACCAAGTCGCCCAGAAATCGACAATAACCGGGGTGGTTTTGGAGGCTTCAATGACATCGGTCATGAAATTCTGATCAGAACCTTCGATAATATAGGGGCTGTCGCTTGGCATGGGATGTCCGTGAATAAATTCCGAGTGTTATAAAAATGGGTAAGGGCTGAGGATTAGTCAACCGCGCAGAAGTCGATGACCTGATATTTGCGGTTTAAACGCTCAAGAAAGGCGCGGAAAACGGCTTGCGACAAGGCGGTGGTGGCGGTGTTGACCAGCGGGTGAAAATTGACGATGTCGGCATCATATAGCCGCTTATCCAGAATGAAGTTCACCCTATGCTCAGGGTCGTTGATCAGGGCCAGTGCGGTTACCGAACCGGGACGCACACCGAGATTGTCATAGAGCCGGTCTTCGGAGCCGAAGGATAAACGGCCAGAGCCAATCCGTTTTGGCAGGGCCTTGAGATTGATCACAGTAGACTGTTCGGCGCTGATCAGCCACAGCTTACCCTTGTCGTCCTTAAGGAACAGGTTCTTGGTATGGGCACCGGGAAGATCCGCCTTGATGTCATCGCCTTCGCCGACTTTGAAGACCGCAGGATGTTCCAGGGTTGCGGTTTGCAATTCCCAGTCACTTAGGGCTTGAAGCAGGGTGGTTTGGGTATAAAACGACATAGGTTTGCGCTTTACAGGAGTTGCGTCGTCAATGGAATTGGAATGTTTCGTCGTGCAGGACGGCGCGCGTGAGATTATCCCCGGTCGTCAGGATCGCGACTGGATGGATGCGTTTTCGAGCCGCTTCCCCTATCGCTGCCTGCCCCTGACCATGGCCAATTCGACGGGCTGGGAATTACTTATTCCCGAAGACCTGACGATTGAGTGGAATGGCGGCAAGCTGGCGACCGATACAACGATCACGGCGGATACACCGGGCAGCCATGTCGATCACTTTGCCCAGAGCCATTTCAGCCACGGCATAGTGACGTTTCATACCGGTTATCTGTTCCGCACACCGCCCGGCTGGTCGTTGTGGGCCGGTGGTGCACCGAACCATATCAAGGACGGTATTGCGCCTCTGACGGGATTGGTCGAGACTGACTGGCTGCCGTTTCCCTTTACTATGAACTGGAAAATGACCCGCCCCGGTGTGGTCAGTTTCAAACAGGGGGAGCCGTTCTGCTTCATCAATCTGGTGCAGGATCGCAAGCTGGATGAGGTGCAGCCGATTGTGAAGCCTATCGAGGCCGATGCTGATCTGAAGGCGCAGTTTGAGCTGTGGTCAGAAAGCCGTGCGGCTTTTAATCAGAGCCTGATCAATCGTGACCCCGGTGCGATGAAACAGGCCTGGCAGAAGTTTTATCACAAGGGCGAATTGCCGGATAAGTCGGAAGCGCCGCCGGAGCATATCAACCGTCGTCGCCTGAAGCCGCCGATCATCGAGGCGTAAAAAAAGACGCCGGATGTCGGCGTCTTTTTTATTTTATCGAACTTATTATCCCTTAGCGGGGTTGTGGTCTGACGATCTGTGGGGCCAAATTTTGCGCCACTTCGCGGGCCTCATAGCTATGGATATTGTCGGCAGGCTTCGGGCCACGCCCCATCAGGACTTCGGCGGTGGCCTCATAGCGATGGAAGGTGGTTGAGCTTTCCTGATAGGCACCCCATGAACCCCAGCCGCCGCGATAGTAGCGCCAGTAGAAGCCACCATAATAGGACGGGCCAAACGGGTCGCGGTAGCTGCGCGAGACCGTCGTGGTTTCCTGCGTATTTGGGCTCAGGAGGGTAAACCAGTCATAACCGTTTTCGAGCGTCAGTTCAGACGCGCGGAAAAGCATATAGTTTTCAACAGTTTCGCGCGGTGTTGAGGTGTTGCCGCTGAATTTCAGGCGATAGCGGTTCGATTCAATACGCGTGTCGCTATAGCCGCGAGACATGTTTTGCGTCAGGTCAATCGGCTGATAAGGGGTAGGTGTGGCACAGGCCGACAGCAGCAAAAGGGCCGCTGCGCCAGCCGCTATACCCGTTGATTTGAATATACGCTGCATCGTTCACTCCTGTAAGTGAGTCACAAGTCATGTGTTTTTCATGACATTTTTGGAGTCACTATCAAGCGTTAAGCGTAAATCGTCAATGTGGCATTATTGGGTCTGATATTGGTAGCGCATCTATCCCCGCCGGTAACGGGGAGGCCTGTGTTTTATTGGGTTTTTTGGTGTGGGTGAGGGCGGAAAAAACGCGGAAAAGGCCGTTTTCGAGCCGTAACTGGTCGATTCGGGCGGTATCCGGGGACAGGTGCAAAATATTGAAGCCATTGGGCTGACGCCGGACGCGGGTCGACATGGCGGTCGAGGCGCTGACGAACAGGGTGGTGTGATCCGGCGTGTTACGGCTTTCGATATAGGCGTGATGCTGATGACCGGCGAGCACCAGATCGATGCGGGACTCATCGATGGCTTTCAACAGTTTCTGGCCATTGAAAACGGTAATGTCGAGCGGGAATTCTTTGGGACTTTGCAGGGGGTGGTGCACCACCAGTATACGCCAGGGAGCATGAGAGGCTTTGAAGAAGTTGCGCATGGCGCGACGTTGCAGGGCGCTGATGGAGCCATTGGCCCAGTTCCAGTGTGGAAGAATCATGCGGGCGCTGTTGAGGCCAACGATATCAGACAGACCTGTCTGTAATACAGGATTAAGGTCTTCGGCGATGTGTCGCTTATAGCGTTCAAACGGATGCCAGAAGCGCCTGAAATCGATGCCGGGCAGATCGTGGTTACCGGGGATAACGAACACGGGGGCTTTAAGGCGGTCAAAAAAGGCGCGGGCCTGAATGAATTCGGTTTCGGTGGCCGATTGCGTAATGTCACCGCTGGCGATGATCAGGTCGGCACCGCTGTCGTTCAGTTGGGTCAACAGGAGGTCGGCGATTTCGTTATCGCAGGCCCCGAAATGCAGATCAGAAATGTGGGCGATAATCATGCGCTGTCCTGACGGCTGGCGGGGATCAGAACCGGCAGATATCTGGGTTTCAGTGTGAAGGTCAGGTCGCCCCTAAGGGTAATGACTTCGCCATCTAATGAGACCAGCCGTTTACGGCGGTGGCCTTTGAGCTTGAAGCGTTTCGCGGTGATTTCATGGATGCCCGGGTCTTTGAGCCAGTTGCCGATCATCAGCTTTGACAAAAACCGCAGATGCTCGGCCTGTGTGGTGGTGGTGGCGACATAGGCGGCCAGTTCACCGCCTTCGAGGGTGTCGCGACGGAAATTATTGGCGTCGAGCAGGCCGGATTCGGCAAAGCGATTGACCGATACGACGACGGCAGGGGTATTGAAGCGATAGGCCGTATTGTCGCCTTCCACAATGACGCGCTGGCGCTTATTGAAGCGTTCAAGCACATAGAGGAACATACGCGGCACCATCCACAGGTCGTTTTCTTTGCGGTTTTCTTCGCGATAGACGGCGGCATTGGGCATGACACCGATACTGGCGCAGCAGAGGAATATCTCGCCGTTGACATAGCCGGCATCCATACTGATCTGCGTGAATCCGGCGGCATAACCGTTGAGTGCGGTTTGCAGATCATCGGCCCCGAGATCCTTGGCCAGCAGGTTCATGGTGCCAAAGGGCAGGACGCCAAAGGGTTTGCGCGTATGTTCCGACAGATATTTGGCGCTTTCGCGTAAGGTGCCGTCGCCGCCGCCCACCAGAAGCGGGTTTTTGAGTCTGGCCAGTCGTGCCAGATTGCGCCCCATCTCCTCGGGTTCGCTGAAGCACAGTTCGGCGACCTTAAGGCCGCTTTCGGCAATGGCCGCCTCAATGGCTTCGTGGCCCATATTCAGGACGGTGCCGGATTTACCATTGATGAGGATAGAGAAACCGTCTGGCATGATACTCAAAGACAAAAAAAGGGTCTGCGGCCATTAAGGACGCAGACCCTGTAAAAAAGCGATAAGCCTTTGAAGAAAAGAAAGATACCCCACCACCCCGCCGGTAAACCGGCGCGGTCCCCCTCCCCGCCAAAGGCAGGGAGGAGTGAAGGCGGGCCGTGTATCTTTCTCTTACTTAGATTTCGCGTCGCGCTTGGCGGCTACGCGAAGGCGTAAGGCGTTCAGCTTGATGAAGCCAGCCGCGTCGCGGTGGTCATAGGCGACCTTGCCTTCTTCAAAAGTGACCAGTTCCTGATCGTAGAGCGAATAGGGGCTTTCGCGACCGGTGACGGTGACATTGCCCTTATAGAGTTTGACGGTGACGCGGCCGGTGACCTTGGCTTGCGAATAGTCGATGGCCGCTTGCAGCATTTCGCGTTCCGGCGAGAACCAGAAGCCGTTATAGACCAGAGTGGCATATTTCGGCATCAGCTCGTCCTTGAGGTGCATGGCCCCACGGTCGAGCGTGATGGATTCAATGCCACGGTGCGCCGCCAGCAGAATAGTGCCGCCCGGTGTTTCATAGACGCCGCGTGATTTCATACCGACGAAACGCTTTTCGACGAGATCCAGACGACCGACGCCCTTGTCATGGCCGTACTGGTTCAGTTTGGTCAGAAGCGCGGCCGGCGACAGGGCTTCGCCATTAATGGCCACCGGATCGCCCTTTTCAAAGTCGATGGTGATGACGGTCGGGGTGTCGGGTGCGGCTTCGGGAGAAATGGTGCGCTGATAGACAAATTCCGGTGCTTCGACGGCGGGGTCTTCGAGCACCTTGCCTTCGGAAGAGGAGTGCAGCAGGTTGGCGTCAACCGAAAAGGGGGCTTCGCCGAGCTTGTCCTTGGCGATGGGAATCTGGTGCTGCTCAGCAAAGGCCAGCAGGGCTTCGCGTGAGGCGAAGTCCCACTCACGCCACGGTGCGATGACGCGGATGTCAGGTTCGAGACCGTAATAGCCCAGCTCGAAACGCACCTGATCGTTGCCTTTGCCGGTGGCACCGTGACAAACGGCATCGGCACCCAGCTTACGGGCGATTTCGATCTGCTTCTTGGCGATCAGGGGGCGAGCGATCGAGGTGCCGAGCAGATACTGGCCTTCATATACCGTATTGGCGCGAAACATCGGGAAGACGTAGTCGCGGACAAACTCTTCGCGCAGGTCTTCGATGAAGATGTTTTCGTCCTTGATGCCGAGCAACTGGGCCTTTTTACGGGCTGGCTCCAACTCTTCGCCCTGACCGAGGTCGGCGGTGAAGGTAATGACTTCGGCACCATATTCGGTTTGCAGCCATTTCAGGATGATCGAGGTATCGAGGCCGCCGGAATAGGCGAGGACGACTTTCTTGACGGGCTTTTCAGCAGGGCTGGACATGGGGCAAATACCGCTCGGGAGAAGGAAAGGGAATTAAGGGCGCGTTTAAGGCTATGGACGCGGTTATGCAAGATTTATTCATAGGGCTGGGCGTGGGCCGAAAGATTAAAGGCAGAAAGATACCCCTCCGTCACGGCCCAAAAGAATTGGGCCGCGCCACCTCCCCACGCCAAGCGTAGGGAGGAGAGGCAATTAGCTCAGAAGTTCGAGGAGCAGGCGGTCGAGCACCAGACGGCCTTTGGGGGTGGCAAAGAGGTGTGTGTCGGATTGATCGAGAAAACCATCGGCCATCAGATCGGGTTTGGCGTTTAGGGCAAGCCCTGAAAGGCGCTCATGCCGCACGCCTTCGGTCAGGCGCAGGCCGAGCATCAGGGCCTCTTCGGCGCTTTCCTCAGGCGACAGGCGTTCAATGTCAATGCCCGTGCCGTGGTCATTAACGCGGCTTATGTAGGTTTTGAGGTCGGGTTCAGCGACGGTGGCGTGACGGGCCTGATCGTCCGCAAGCGTCAGACGACCATGCGCGCCGGGACCGATGCCGATATAGTCCACTCCCTCCCAGACATTGAGATTATGCTGTGAGCGGGCGGCGGTGCCTTTGGCGTGGTTGGAGACTTCGTAGGCGTCAAACCCGAGGCGGGTTAGCACCGATTGCGTAACTTCATAAAAGGCTTCGCCCAGTTCAGGGTCAACCGGGTTAAGGGTGCCGCGACGGGCCGCGCGGCCAAAGGCAGTATTGGGTTCAATACCCAGCTGGTAGGGGGAAATGTGTTCAACGCCCAACTGTGCGGCGCGGGTTAGCTCTGCTTCCCACTGGCTGAGGGTCTGATCGGGCAGGGCATAGATCAGGTCAAGCGAAACGCGGTTAAATACAGACAGGGCTGTCTCTAGGCCGGTGAGGGCTTCACGGGCGGAGTGGTTGCGGCCAAGGAATTTCAGGGCCTGATCCTTCAGTGACTGAATACCAATGGAAAGGCGGTTAATGCCTGCACTGCGGAAGGCTTGATAGCGGGCGATCTCGGCATCAGTCGGATTGGCCTCGAGGGTGATTTCAATATCACCCTGTGGCGGGAACAGGGTTCTGGCGTCTTCGATCAGGGCCGCGACCCAATCGGGCGGCATCAGGGAAGGGGTGCCGCCACCAAAGAAAACCGAAGCCAGATGACGGGGGCCCAAGTCTTGTACCTGAGTGTGCAGATCGCGGCGGATCGCCTCGAACAGACGGGTCTGTACCTCTGTCTGGTTGCGGTCACGCGTGACGTTGAAGTCGCAATAGGGGCAGATGCGCGCGCAATAAGGCCAGTGGATATAGAGGGCGACGGGTTTCAAGGGATGCGCGTTTCGAAAGTGAGTGGCGCGGATGCGCAGAGGATTAGAAAGAAAGTGGATGTCGATTTCAGGCCTGTAAGATACCCCACCACCCCGCCGGTAAACCGGCGCGGTCCCCCTCCCCATTAAAATGGGGAGGAGTGAAGATCGCAGTGCTTTAGAACAGGTGGGTTTTAAGCTGTTCAAAGGCCAGATGGCGATGGCTTAGGGCGTCTTTTTGCGCAAGCGTCATTTCGGCGAAGGTAATGTCATGACCGTCGGGTTGGAAGATCGGATCGTAACCGAAGCCCTTATCGCCGCGCGGTTTGACGATCTGACCATAGACGCGGCCTTCGAACACGACGGCATGACCTTCGGGCCAGGCGACCGCCAGAGCGCAGGTAAAATAGGCGCGGGTGGTGAAGGTGTCGGGGGTTTCAGCCTTGGCCTGATCCAGCTTGAGGTTGATGATCTCCATGGCGCGGTCGAAGTCCTTATAAGGCCCCGCCCAACGCGCGCTATAGATGCCCGGATCGCCGTTCAGGGCGTCGATGCTCAGGCCGGAATCATCGGCCAGTGACACGGTGCCGGACGCTGTGGCGGCATGGCGCGCCTTGAGGATGGCATTGCCGACAAAGGAAACTTCGGTTTCGTCCGGTTCGGGCAGGTTTAAAGCACCGGCGCTGATGACTTCGAAGCGGCCACCGAGCAGGGCCTCGATTTCGCGGGCCTTACCGGCATTATGGGTGGCGGCGACGAGTTTTTCACCGTTGATCAGTTGCAGGGTCATAAAGGGGGGCTCCGTCAGATGTCTGCCGCTTTTACGCAAACTGTGCGTCAAATAGAACTATAAATCCTGCGTCCGGTGATTTATGTCTTTGGGCCATAAGGCAGGCGGGTAGGGATATATGCGGTTTTTAGGCCCCGGATCGATATCAAGCATCCTGAAAATAGCGCTGGATGCGGTCTATTATGCCGTGTTCGCGCTTTTGGCGGCCTTATGTGTGGCGGTGCTGACCCTGTTGTCGGTGCCCGCCTTGGCCGAGCAGGTCACGGCGCGGATGCAGGTCGATATGGATGCCAGCGATCAGGTTTTATTGTTGCTGATCTTTGGGTTGGCGCTCAATGGCTATCTGGTGATCGTTTTGTGGATGCGGCAGGTGTTCCGCACGCTGGCGGAAGGCGATGTGTTTCATCCGGCCAATGTCTGGCGGTTAAGGCTGATCGGGATCGCTCTGGCGGTGCTGGAGATCTATTCCTATCTGTCGCGCACGCTGGTGGAGGCGTTGCTCAATATGCCGGTCGAGCCGGTCTATGGCATGCGGGCGGTAACGGCCTGGGTATCGGTGCTGGTGGTGTTTGTGCTGGCGGAAGTTTTCAAGGAAGGGGCGCGGTTACGGGCGGAGGCCAATCTGACCATATGAGCATCCGTATTTGCCTTGATGAGATACTGGTGGCCAGACGGCTGTCTATTGTCGAACTTGCGGATCGCACGGGTATCAGCGTGCGGCATCTCAATATATTGCGTGACAATAAGGCCGTGGCCGTCAGGCTTCGCACATTAGACGTGTTGTGCGAAGCGCTGGGCTGTGAGCCGGGGGAGATTATTGTGAGAGAGCGGCCCTGAGGCTGGCTTCGCGTTTTAAGTGACCCTCCCGTCACTTTGCTTTCGCAAAGCGCCACCCTCCCGAACAGCAGGAGGGAGAAGAAAGGGCTACTTGCCGATGGCGGTGTTTTGCAGAGCGAAGAGTTCCGTCGTGCCTTTTTCGGCCAGATCGAACAGGGCATTATATTCGTCGCGCGAGAAACCGCGCTTTTCGCCGGTGGCCTGAATCTCGACGATCTGGTTTGTGCCGGTCAGGACGAAGTTGGCATCGGTTTCGGCGGTGGAGTCTTCGTCGTAATCGAGATCAAGCACGGGGGTGTCATTATAGATGCCGCACGAAATGGCCGCGACCTGATCAAGGATCGGGTTGGTGGTGATCAGCTTTTGTTCCAGCAGTTTCTGCACGGCCAGAGAATAGGCGACCCATGCGCCGGTGATCGAGGCGGTGCGGGTGCCGCCGTCGGCCTGAATGACATCACAGTCGATGGTGATCTGGCGCTCGCCCAGCGCCTTCAGGTCAGTGACGGCGCGTAAGGAGCGGCCAATCAGGCGCTGGATTTCCTGTGTGCGGCCCGATTGTTTGCCGGCGGCAGCTTCGCGGCGTGAACGGGTGTGGGTCGAGCGCGGCAGCATACCGTATTCGGCGGTGACCCAGCCCTGACCCTTACCTTTGAGGAATGGGGGCACGCCCTGTTCGACGGAGGCTGTCACCAGAACCTTTGTGTGGCCGAAGGAGACAAGGCAGGAGCCTTCGGCATAGCGGGTAATGCCCGTTTCCAGTGTCACCTTGCGCAGTTCGTCCGCCGCGCGGTTGGAGGGGCGGAAGGTTTTCAGGGCGTTCAGGGCGTCAAATTGCGACATGGGTACAGGCCTTTTTCGGTTTTCGGCCTCTGGGTAACAAATATGACTGGCTGATCAAAGCGATTTATGTGGTTCAGTATGTGAAAGAACCCTCACCCCCGACCCTCTCCCTGACCAGGAGAGGGGGTAAAGCGGCTTTATGCGCTGGGGTGGCCTACATAAAGGGCCATTCCGATTATGAAGTAGGCCATGAGCGTATAACTGAAGGAAAAGGCAGCCAGAAAAGAGGCAATTAAGCGCGCTCCATTCATTTTGAAAATCAGGTAAATTAGCAAAGCTATCTGCGCAGCCATAAGCACAAACAGGGCTGCCTGATTATCACCCAGCCACGGGATCAATCCAACCGTAAACTGGTTTAGAACGATAGACAGGAGAAACCATGCACCACGCCACTCGCGGCGAATAAGGCTGAGAACGATACCAGAGATCAGAAAAATCAAGCCGCATACAGGCAGGAACTCTAATCCCGTCGTTTTGCCTAAGGAAATAAAATACATTTCCGGCAAGGACAGCATTAAGTAAATAGTATCGTTCACCCCGGTTCCCCCTATTTTCCCCGATGATGACAGATATATCATTTTTGGCATTTGTTGCAGAGTTTGTTAGGTTGTCACTATGACCGATACCTTCACCCGTTCGCAGCTTCTGACCGGCACGGCCTCCTTGACCGAGCTTGATGCGCGGGCGCGGGATGTCTTCCGGCAGGTGGTGGAAACCTATCTTGAGACCGGTGAGCCGGTAGGGTCGCGGACCCTGTCGCGGGGCGGGATTGCCCTGTCTCCGGCGTCTATTCGTAATACCATGCAGGATCTGGCGCATCTGGGGCTATTGTCGGCCCCGCATGTGTCGGCCGGACGGATGCCGACCCATCAGGGCTTGCGGCTGTTCGTTGATGGTCTGCTTGAGATCGGGGATATTGGTGAGGCGGCGAAGCGTGACATTGAGGCGCGGCTGACAGGCAAGGGACAGACCTTTGATAGCGCGCTGAAGGAGGCGTCGAACCTGTTGTCGGGTCTGGCGGGCGGGGCCGGTGTGGTGATGACGCCGTCGTTTGAAGCGGGGGTCAAGCATGTCGAATTCGTCAAGCTGGCCAATGATCAGGCTTTGGCGATCCTTGTGTTTGATGACGGGCGGGTGGAAAACCGCCTGATGCCGCTTCAGGCGGGGGTGACGCCTTCGGTGCTGATGGAGGCGTCAAACTATCTCAATGCGCGTTTGCGCGGGCGCACGCTTTCGGAAGCCGGTCGGGAGTTGCGGGCTGAGCTTGAGCAGGAGCGCAGACAGCTTGATCAGACGGCGGCCCAGCTTATTGAGGCCGGTCTGGCGGTGTGGTCGGGCGATCATGACCAGAGGGCGCTGATTGTGCGCGGTCAGGCCAATCTGCTGGAGGCGTCGGCGCTTGATGATCTTGAGCGGGTGCGGGCGCTGTTTGATGATCTGGAGCAGAAAGAAGAACTGATTACCCTGCTGGATGGGGTGAAAACCGCGCAAGGCGTGCGGATTTTCATCGGTTCGGAATCAAAGCTGTTTTCTTTGTCCGGTTCGGCTGTTATTGCAGCCCCCTATATGACCGGGGTCGTGGGTGCGCAAAAGGTTGTGGGCGCCATTGGCGTCATCGGCCCGGCCCGGTTGAATTATGCGCGGATCATCCCACTTGTGGACTACACCGCACGGATTCTGGGGCGTCTCCTTGATCGGGAGCGTTCCTGAACCGCAGACGTTTTAAGAGATTAAGGACGACATGAGCGAAGACATCAACGAAAACGAAGATCATCTCGAAGCTGATGCCGATGAGATTCTCAATGCCGCGCTTGAGCAGCTTCAGGCGGAAAATGCCGCGCTTAAGGAACAGGCCCTGCGCTATGCCGCCGAGGCCGAAAACACCAAGCGTCGGGCCGAACGTGAAATGAATGATGCGCGTGCCTTTGCCATTCAGCGTTTCAGCCGTGACCTTCTGGGGGTGGCGGATGTTCTGACGCGCGCCCTTCAGTCGGCACCGGCGGAGATCGCTGATCCGGCGTTTAAAAACTTCGTCACCGGCATTGAGATGACAGAAAAAGAGCTTCTGGGTGCGTTTGAAAAGAACGGCGTCAAGAAGATCGCGCCGCTTAAGGGTGACAAGTTCGACCCGAATTTCCATCAGGCGGTGATGGAACAGCCTTCGACCGAGGTTGAGGGCGGTAGCGTCATTATGGTTATGCAGGTGGGTTACGAACTGTTCGGGCGGGTTATCCGTCCGGCCATGGTCGCCGTCGCGGCCAAGGGCTCAGGCCCTGCACCGACGGGGGGTTATACGTCAAATGGTGAGGCCACGGGCGGCACCATCGATACGCAGGCCTGAGGGTTGGTGGAATGAATTGAGAAAAGCCCCGCAGATATAACCTGCGGGGCTTTTGTTTGTCTTGGGAGGGACCCTCATCCCTGCCCTCTCCCTGACAGGGAGAGGGGGAAGCAAGGCAGATACCACACCGTCCCGCTCGCAAACCCTTCAAATGGAGGAATAGTTCACGGGCGGGGCTTATTGGGTTGCCTTTCAGGTCCTATATGGCCTATGGCTGTCCGCAACTGAGACATACTCAGATCGTCTGATCGTGGCATAGGCTTGCGATCAAAAAACCCCTCAATGCCAGATAGAGAAAGAGTGATTATGAAAATTGCGCTCATCAACGAAAACAGTCAGGCCGCGAAGAACGGTATCATCTTTGATGCCCTGAAAACCGTTGCCGAGCCTCTGGGCCATTCGGTATTCAACTATGGTATGTACGGTGCCGAAGACAAGGCGTCGCTGACCTATGTCATGAACGGCCTGCTGGCCGGTATCCTGCTCAACTCCAAGGCGGCTGACTTTGTCGTTACCGGTTGCGGCACCGGCATGGGCGCCATGCTTGCCTGTAACTCTATGCCCGGCGTGTTCTGTGGTCTGGTGATCGATCCGACCGACGCCTTCCTGTTCGGCCAAATCAATGACGGTAACGCCATCTCCATGCCTTACGCCAAGGGCTTTGGCTGGGCCGCGGAACTGAACCTTCAGGACGTGTACCGCAAGCTGTTCGACGGCGAGCGCGGTCTTGGCTATCCGAAGGAACGTGCGGAAATCATGGCCAAGAACCGTGGCATCCTGAAAGACCTTAAGGCCGCCAGCTGCAAGGACATGCTGACGGTTCTGAAGACCGTTGATCAGGACCTGCTGAAGGCCGCTGTGGCCGGTGAGAAGTTCTCTGAATACTTCTTTGCCAACGCACAGGACGAAGACATCAAGGCCTATATCAAGGGTCTGGTGGGCTAAGGTTTAGCCTGTTTTTGAGATAAAAAGCGCCCGCTGGTTGAGACTGGCGGGCGTTTTTTTGTGTGGGAAAGGCCTGTGTCTGGTGTCTGGCTGGGGCAGGACCCCTCCGCCTCGCTTAAAGTGCTCGGCACCTCCCCGCAAAGCAGGGAGGAGGGAGTGGATTTGCTTTGGGGTTATTTGATGGACGGTGCCATCTGCCTCGGGGCAGTTGGGTGCAGGGCCTGAGGCCCTGCGGGGCGGAGGGTTTCGGCCAGCAGATGGGCTTCGGGGGCGCGGGACGAACCAGTGCGCCAGATGACGACAATATCGCGGAAGGCATCGGGGGATTTCAGCGGGCGGATGCTGACGCGGCTGTCGTGGACGAGGCTTGATTGCGCCGCCATGGCCGGCAGAAGCGACACGCCAAGACCTGAGCCGATCATCTGGACGAGGGTATTGAGCGACGTGGCGGCAAAACCACCGCTGGCGTGGGTGTTTTCAATGGTGCCAGGGGCATTCCACTGACAGGCGGCCAGGGCATGGTCACGCAGGCAGTGGCCGTCTTCGAGCAGGATCAGTTCCTCGGCCTTAAGGGCATCGGGGGTGATTTCGGACTGTCTGGCCAGCGGGTGGTCGGCGGGGGTGGCGGCGACGATCTCATCCTTGCACACAAAGGCATGATCAAGGCCCGTCAGGTCATAGGGCAGGGCGATGACGGCGGCATCGAGCGCGCCGCTTTTCAGGCTTGCGATCAGGCGGGCGGTTTGATCTTCGCGCAGAAACAGGCGCAGTTGCGGGAAGGACTCGCGCAGGCGCAGCAGGGCATCGGGCAGCAGGAAGGGGGCCACGGTCGGGATAACGCCCAGACGGAAACGGCCGCTTAAGGGGCGGGTGGCCCCTTGTGCGGCTTCGACGAGGTCTTCGGCGCGGGTGAGGATGTCTTCGGCACGTTTCAGGGTTTCCTCACCGATGGCCGTCAATATGACCTGACCGCGCGCGCGGTCGATCAGGCGCACGCCCAGACCTTTTTCCAGTTCGGCAATGCCTGAGGACAGGGCGGGCTGGGAGACAAAGGCGGCCTCGGCAGCGGCAACGAAGCTTTTGTGTTCGTTGAGTAATTTCAGATATTGTAACTGACGCAAGGTCGGCAGCATGGCGGGTCTCCGGTGTCGCCTGCTTAATATAAGTGTAATTTATCAAATGGCCAGAAATCATCACTTATATTATTCATTTTGTGCGGGGTCGGTTTTTGTGTAAGGAGGCGCAACCTTCCCCCCACAGTGTTTGCGCCCCTTACATGAGTAATTCTCTGAAAATCGATGTTTCCACTCCGTCAGACCGTGGCGCGCCCAGGGTGGGTTTCGTGTCGCTGGGCTGTCCGAAGGCGCTGGTCGATTCCGAGCGCATTCTGACGCGGCTTAAGGGCGAGGGCTATAACACATCGGCCAGTTATGACGGGGCTGATGTCGTGGTGGTCAATACCTGCGGGTTTCTCGATTCCGCGCGTGAGGAAAGCCTGAACGCCATTGGTGAGGCGCTGGCTGAAAACGGCAAGGTCGTCGTGACGGGCTGTCTGGGGGGGGAGGCTGATTTGATCCGCGAGCGGTTTCCGCAAGTAGCGGCGATTACCGGTGCGCACCAGTATGAGGAAGTGATGGAGGCCGTGCGCCGCATTACGCCCGCCAAGCCTGATCCGTTCCGCGATCTGGTGCCTGATCCCAATGATCCGGGTGTGCGTCTGACGCCGAAACACTATTCCTATCTGAAGATTTCCGAGGGCTGTAATCACCGCTGCTCGTTCTGCATCATTCCGTCCCTGCGCGGTGATCTGGCCTCGCGTCCGATCGATGAGGTGTTGCGCGAAGCCGAGGTGCTGGCCAAAAACGGCGTTAAGGAACTGCTGGTGGTGTCGCAGGATACCTCGGCCTATGGGCTGGATATCAAATATGCCGAGGGCCAGTGGCGCAACAACTACTATAAGGCCAGTTTTGAAGATCTGGCGCGGGGTCTGGGCGAGTTGGGGATCTGGGTGCGGATGCACTATGTCTATCCCTATCCGCATGTGAACAGCGTCATTCCGCTGATGGCCGAGGGCAAGATACTGCCCTATCTCGATATTCCCTTCCAGCACGCGAGCCCTAAGGTGCTCAAGGCCATGCGCCGTCCGGGTAATCAGGAGCGCACACTTGAGCGCATCATGAGCTGGCGCGAAATGGCGCCGGACATCACCCTGCGCTCGACCTTTGTGGTGGGCTTTCCGGGGGAGACGGAAACCGATTTCAACTATCTGCTCGACTGGCTTGAGATTGCGCAACTCGATCGCGTTGGGGCCTTTGCCTATGAGAACGTTGAGGGCGCGGCGGCGGCGCAGTTGCCGGATCATGTGCCCGAAGAGGTCAAGCAGGAGCGTCTGGCGCGGTTCATGGCTGTGGCTTCGCGTATTTCGGCAAAGAAGCTGGAGCAGAAGGTCGGTCAGGTGGTTGATGTGCTGGTGGATGAGGTGCGCAGTGATGGTGTGGGCGTGGCCCGTACCAAGGGCGATGCGCCGGAAATCGACGGGCATATATACCTTAAGGGCTTTAATGGTCTGAAGGCCGGTGAGTTTCAGAAGGCGCGCGTCACGCGGGCCGATGCCTATGATCTGTGGGGCGAGCCGGAGAATATGGTGCGTCTCAATCGCGTGCCGACGGCGCGTCCTGGCGGGCGGGTGCACCGGATTATTTCGCGGTCATAGGGGCCCTTTGAAGGGAATAAGATACCCCACCACCCCGCCGGTAAACCGGCGCGGTCCCCCTCCCCGCCAAAGGCAGGGAGGAGATTTAAGGGGCGATCCAGAAGCCGAAGCGGGTCAGGGGTTTGGAAATGTCCTTCAGCGGCCAGTTGTGGGTTTCGGCCAGCGCCGTGAGTTTGCGGCGGGGAAGAAGCACCCAGCAGCGCTGGGACAGATGCCAGCCCGGCTGGGCGTGATGTTTCGGGATGAACCAGATGTCGCGTGTATCGATTTCGATGCTGGCAAGCTGATCCAGCGGCATTTCGGCACCGTCAGGCGCGATAAACAGTTTGCGCTCAGGGTCATAGCTGAACAGGGGCTTATGGATGAGCGACAGGGCAATCAGGCCGGCCAGCAGTAACCACACCAGCCATGCCGCAACGCCTTCGCCGCGCCAGATAGCCGATGCCGCCCAGAAGGGGGCGAGCAGCAGGAGGGCTACGGTATAGACGTTCAGCACGGTACCGCTCCAGTTCAGGCGGATAAGGCGGTCGGTATCGGCGTCTGGGGTTGTCATTACGCTGTTCTGAAGATTTAAAAATCTGAGCCTAAAGCGCATCCCGAAAAGTGTGAAGCACTTTTCGGACAAGATGCGCGACAAAGCAAAGATTGCATCCCGAAACGCAGTTCGGCGGAGCCAAAAGTGTGAAGCACTTTTCGGACAAGATGCGCGGCAAGGCAAAAATTGTGCATCCCGGAACGCCGTTCGGCGAATGCCGGAGAGACCGATTTTTCCAAGTATGAAATGATTTTTAATTTTCAGACGTAGGGTCAGAAGCGTCTGCTTATTATCTTATGTATGATGAAAATCAATGGTTTAACCATACCGTATAACCATAAAATAAACCAAATATACTTTATCGTTCAATAAGATATGTCGGATATGCCTTGTGATCACATCAGACGCATTAAGGATTTAATTACCAAACGGGTATACACCGCATGCTTGTGTGGCGCGGCTTTCCAATTTTCGCGGCGGGGACATGAAGTCAGTTTTGACGACAGGCCGATGCAAGTGAAGAGCGTGTTCTCTTTCGGATTTATGCAGGATTTGGCTACAGTAAAATGACTTTTGATTATCGTAGTATGAGTAGGTTTGTTAAGCGTCTGGCTCTGGCGGGTGCCGGATGTCTGCTGGCTATGCCGCTGGCGGCACAGGCGCAGGAGGGGAATAATTTCCGCCTGACCGGACAGATATCGGCGCTTAGTGACGGGGTCTTCCGTGGCGTCAGCCAGACCGAAGGGGCGGCGCAGTTTACGGCGGGTGCGCAAGTGGCGCACACCAATGGGATCTATGTCGGCACGCTGTATAAGACCATGCGCGACCGGGCGACGGGTCTGGATGGCCAGTATCAGGTGTTTGTCGGCTACAGAACCAGCCTTGCCGGAACCGACATCAACGGCCGCGTCAATTTCAAGAACTATCTGGGTCTGGCCAAGGGCACGGACGATGATCTGGTGGAATATGAGGTCACGCTGGGGCGCAAGCTGTCGGAGCGTTTTTCGGGTCGTCTGAACATGGCCTATACGCCCGATCATTACGGCAATCGCGCCAAGGCGGCGAGCTTCGCCGAGATCGGTCTGAGCTTTAAGGCGACGCCGAAACTGACGCTTCAGGCGGCGAATGGTTTCCGGCACATCGAAAACAGCACCGACTATGCCAGCTATCTGGCCAGTGCACAGTACGCTGTCACCCCGGACTTTAATGCGGCCCTGAGTTTCACGACTACCAGTGAGCGTGAACGCGGCGGTAAATTTGACGATACGGTATTCCTCACCCTTCAGAAGCGTTTCTGAGCAGGAGCTTCGCATGACTATCAAAACACGAATTCTGGCTCTGGTGGCAGCGTTTGCGCTGATGGCCGCAGCGATCACCGGTCTGGGTCTTGTGACTATCGGTGACTACAACAAGATTGTCGATGACTATGGCCACGCTTATGAAAACGCCTATAAGGGTGAACGCCTGAACCGGATTGTCACGGCAGTGGTGATGGATTCCCGTGGCGTCTATATGGCTCAGGATACGACGGCAGCGACCGCTTTTGCCGACCGCATGGACGCAAGCCTTGATGAGATGCTGACGCTGCTGGCGGACTGGAAAAAGGAAGTTCGTCCGGGTGAGTTGCCGGAACTGGCCAAGGTAGAGGCACGCGCGCTGGAGTTTAACACCTTCCGTCGTGAAGTTGCTGATCTTGGCCGTGATGTGTCTCCGCTTGAGGCCAGCCTTAAGGGGAATAACGACGACAACCGCAACAACCGTCAGGCGTTCCAGGGCGAGATTGATGCCATGGTCGACGTCATTCGCAACGAACTTGAGACGACTCAGGCTTCGGTTGAGGACTATAGCTCAACGCGCAGCGTTTTGTTCCTCGGGCTGGCGCTTTCGGGCATTGTGCTTCTGGTGGTTCTGGCGCTGTGGATAGCTATCAAGACAATTTCGCGTCCATTGCAGAATGTCAGCCACATTGTGACGAAACTGTCCGAAGGGGCACTGGATACGGTTATTCCGGAAGGCAAGGGCAAGGATGAAGTGTCAGTGCTGCAACGCGCCATCCGTGTCCTGCGTGACCGGGCCAAGGAGGCTGAGGTTCTGCGGGCTGAGGCGGCGCGTCAGAAAGAACAGTCTGAAGCCGAACGCAAGGCCATGATGTTGTCGATGGCCAATGATTTCGAGGCAGCTGTCGGCGGGATCGTGGACAGCGTGTCCACGGCGGCGACCAACATGCAAGCCACCGCCCAGCAACTGAGCGCTTCGGCGCAGGAAACCTCGGCGCAGTCACTGACGGTATCGGCAGCGGCAGAGCAGGCTTCGGCCAATGTCGGGTCTGTGGCCAGCGCTGCGGAGGAGCTTGGGGCTTCGGTGAACGAGATCAGCCGTCAGGTTGAGCGTTCAAGTGAAATGTCTCAGGCAGCGGTCAACGAGGCCGGTTCAGCCATGACAGTTGTCAGTGAACTGAGTGAGGCGGCAGAAAAGATCGAGGGGATTATCTCGATCATCTCTGATATTGCCAGCCAGACCAACCTGCTGGCGCTCAATGCAACCATTGAATCGGCACGCGCCGGTGAAGCGGGTAAGGGCTTTGCGGTTGTGGCCGCCGAGGTCAAGCAACTGGCCGGTCAGACATCGAAAGCGACGGCTGAGATCGGTGATCAAATCAAGGCTATTCAGTCAACGACTGAAAAGACGGTCGCTGCCATCAGCGGTATTACCGGCGCTATCCGCGATATCGATCAGGTAGCCGCGGCCATTTCAACGGCTGTCAGCCAGCAAGGGGCAGCCACCAGCGAGATCGTGGTGGCGGTGACGGAAGCCTCTGCCGGTACGGGTGAAGTCACGGCCAATATTACCGGCGTGGCGCAGGCCGCTGAGGAAACCGGTCAGGGGGCCACCTATGTGCTTGAGGCCGCTTCGGGTCTGGCGCAGCAGTCGGAACACCTGAAGGCGGAAATGCAGAATTTCCTGGGAACCATACGCGCCGCGTAAGATGCGGCTTTGTATGAAAGACGCAAAAAAAGCGGGAGAAGGTTTAGCCTTCTCCCGCTTTTTTATGTTCTGTTGGGCCTGTTCAGGCGGCGTCGGAATGGGCGGTTTCGCTTAAGAGGGCGAACAGGGCGTCAGCCGTTTCGACCTTGCGCAGGGATTCACGCAAATCCTTTTGGCGCAGCAGGCGTGACACCTTGGCGAGCGCCCGCAGGTGCTCGCTGCCCGCATCTTCGGGGGCGAACAGGGCGAACAGAAGATCCACCGGCATGTCGTCTATGGCGTCATATTCAACCGGCGTTTCAAGGCGCACGAAGACGCCGCGCATCCGGTCAAGCCCCTTAAGGGCCGCATGGGGCACGGCTACGCCAAGACCTACACCGGTAGAGCCGAGCTTTTCACGGTCGAGCAGCCCCTGAAGGACGGTATCAGACTCTATTTCCAGCACGCGCTCGGCGAGATCGGCGACGATCTGAAGGGCGTGACGTTTGGAATTGGCACCAATCGGGCCAATGACCGCATTACGCTCTAGCAACTGACTTAGAAACATAAAGGCTATCCACTCAGACTTACGGCAGGCTTTTACAGCCGTATCAAAAACGCAATGCAGACAGAGAGGTGCGCCCTGTTGCGCCCGCCCTTAGCGGGGCGGTGACCGTAAGTCAACCGCCCAGTTAGAGCGCGCCGCCCTCAGGGGAGACGCGCTCAGGCTTTTAGTATGCTTGCAGGGTGTGGCATTTACGCGGCGGGACGCGCGCGGGTGCGCTCAGGGTCGATCCAGCCAATATTACCATCAGGACGACGATAAATGACCGACAAACCGCCATGGGCCGCATTGCGGAACATGATCACCGGATAGTTGGACAGATCAAGCTCGTCCACGGCCTGTGAGACGCTCAAGGTGCGGATCGGGGCCTCGGTCTCGGCAATGATCAGCGGTTGCGGCGGGCTGTCGTGATCGAGGCCATCATCGATCTCTTCGGGTTCGTCCTCATAGTCTGCGCCCTGAATGACGGTGAGCGGCACCATTTCCTGCTTTTGCGGCGCATTGGTCGGGTAATGGCTCTTGAGGCGGCGCTTATAACGGCGGATACGGGTCTCCATGCGGGTCAGCATGGCATCAAGGGCTGAATGGGCGTCACCGCCGAAATTATGCGCTACGAGCGTTTGACCCGAGGCCAGCCTGACCCAGCAGTCTATACGGAACAGATGGCCTTCCTTGGACAGGGTCACGTCGGCATTGGCACCGCCGCGCTCGAAATATTTGTCAATGCGTTGGGTAAGTTCCTCCTCGATACGCTCCTTAAGGGCACTACCGACTTCGACTTGTTTGCCACTGACTTGTATCTGCATAATTCACATGCTCCGTTCTTGGGACGTCTGTCAGGTTTCGAACCGGACGCTGACGTCCAGAGTCTGCGCGCCGGAGGGTGGCGCGTCCCCTCAGACTAGACCTTTCCGGAGAAGTGTTAAGTCACTTAAATGTGTAGATATATAAAGGATATGAAAAATAAGCCTTTGATTAACTTATTTTATCAGTCTCTTACGCTCGACCGATGAGGGAATGCGCAGGGCCTCGCGGTATTTTGCCACAGTTCGGCGGGCTATATCCACACCGGCTTCCTTGAGGATTTCCACGATCCGGTCATCCGACAGGATTTCGCCGGACATCTTTTCGCCGTCGATCAGGGTCTTGATCTTGTGGCGCACGGACTCGGCAGAATGGGCCGCGGTGCCGTCAGATGAGGAGATGGACGAGGTGAAGAAGAATTTCAGCTCAAACACCCCGCGCGGCGTCGAGACATATTTATTGGTGGTCACCCGCGACACGGTTGATTCATGCATGCCAATGGCATCGGCCACAGTTTTCAGGTTCAATGGGCGCAGGCTTTCGACGCCATGCACAAAAAAGCCGTCCTGCTGACGCACGATTTCGGCGGACACCTTAAGGATGGTGCGGGCGCGCTGATCGAGGCTCTTGATCAGCCAGTTGGCCTGATTGAGGCATTCGCTGAGATAGGTTTTTTCGTTATCCGAGCGGGCCGCGCCTGAGACGCGGGCATGATATTTCTGATCGACCAGTACGCGCGGCAGGGTGTCGGTGTTCAGGTCAACCCGCCAGCCACCGGTGGCGTCCTGTCGGACAAAGACATCGGGCACGACGGTTTGCGATGGTTCTGCGCCGAAGGCCGCCCCCGGACGCGGGGTCAGGGCCTTCAGTTCGCTGATCATCTCGCTCAGGTCTTCGTCATCGACACCGCAGATCTTTTTCAGGCCATTGAGATCACGGCGGGCCAGAAGTTCCAGATTATCAATCAGGGCTTCCATCGCCGGATCGAAGCGATTGCGCTCAATCAGTTGCAGCCTGAGGCATTCCGGCACCGATCGGGCAAAGACGCCGGTAGGTTCAAAACCCTGACAGGTCGCCAGCACCTTATCAATCAGGTCTGTGCGACAGCCCATGCGCTCGCTGATTTCAGTGAGATCGGCGCGTAAGTAACCGCCGTCATCGACCTCATCGATCAGAATCTGGGCAATGGCCATTTCAGGGGGCGTAAAACCGGCGATCAGGGCCTGGTCGGTCAGGTGTTCGCTCAGGGATTTTTCGCGGTTGTGTCGGCTTTCAAGGCCTTCGTCGTCGCCGTCAAAGCTGCCGCCCTTACCGGCGCGGCTCCAGTCGATCATCGGGCCGTCGCCCGCATCGGCGCTGTGGTTTTCGGCTTCACGCACGGTGGGCGCGTCATCGCCGTAAAGATCGGTGTTGGAGGCGTCGAGATCGGTATTGGCGCGTAAAGAATCCTGATCGGACAGTTCCAGTTCGCGGTGATCAGAAGGGGTATCGCTGTTGTGGGAGTCAGATTCGCCTGAATCGTTATCCGTTAAGGGGTCGCCGTCTTCGCGTTGTAATAAGGGGTTACGTTCCAGTTCGGCTTCGACCACGGCCTCAAGCTCAAGGTTTGACAATTGCAGAAGCTTGATAGCCTGCTGCAATTGGGGCGTGATTACCAGCCCCTGCCCTTGTCTAAGTTCTAATCTTTGCCCCAGTGACATACGCGAAGCCTAAACCTTAACCCCTTATATTGCGTTAAGGCGGTTCGTGTGGCTTGGGAAGCCCCGAACAAGAGGGTAGAGGAACAAAGAAAGAAGCCCCACCACCCCCGCGATTTCATCGCGGCGGTTCCCCTCCCCAACAAGTTGGGGAGGTATGAATCCACAAATCGTTCTACGATCTATTCGTCGAAGGTGTTGCCGAGATAAACGCGGCGGACTTCGGGGTCGTTACGCACGTCATCGGCAGAACCTTCGAACAGCACCGTGCCGGAATGGATAATATAGGCGCGGTCGATAATATCGAGGGTTTCGCGGACATTGTGGTCGGTGATCAGAATGCCGATGCCCTGTTGTTTGAGGTAGCTGACCACATCGCGGATATCGGCAATGGCCAGAGGGTCAATAC